>NZ_JANRHN010000004.1:0-180824 GCF_024733745.1 Bacteroides sp. ET225
TGCATCTCCTTTTTCTATCAAGGACTTGTACGCGGCATTCAGCCGCACAGTATCTATTATGGCATACGCATATTGCGCTTTCACTGAAAGCGACAGAGCAAATGCTGCAAAGAATAATAACAAAGGTTTCATAGATGTGATTGTTTATGGGTTATTTAGAAACTGTTTTGAATTGATTTAAGAATAATGTTATAGGGCTACATACCATTCAGAATCAGCCGGTCAATTGGAAAAATGTTATATCTTTAAAGGTACCAAACAATAAAGTTATGACACAGTATCCAACCCACCTGACTGAAAAACAGTAGCAAGTTATAAAAAATATTTTAGAGCCGCAAGCGAGGAACCGAAAAAATTCGCTTAAAGAGATAATGAATGCCATCCTTTATATCAACAAGACCGGCTGCCAGTGGCGTATGCTTCCTTCTGACTTCGCCCCTTGGCAAACCGTCTATTACTACTTCCGCAAGTGGAAGCTTGAAGGCGTGTTTGAAGAGGTGATGGATGCCTTGCACTCCCTTATCCGTAAACAGGCGGGACGGGAGGAAATCCCCAGTCTTGGCATCATGGATTCCCGAAGCGTAAAGACTTCCCATCATGTTGATTCTGACCGCGGTATAGACGGGAGCAAGAAGATCAAGGGACGGAAAGAGCACATCATTGTCGATACGCTTGGCCTTCCGTTAGCCGTCGCAGTCCATAAAGCCAGCCTGCATGACAGCAAGGGCGCCCCACAAGCCATAGAGAAACTCGCTTATAAATTTCCGCGTCTGGCTAAAATCTTGGCGGATGGAGGCTACAGGGGAGGTTTGGCTGACTGAGTCAAGAAGAAATTCGGATGGATATTGGAGGTCGTGCTCAGACCGGACGAATGTCCGTCCAAATTTCAGGTACTGCCCAAATGCCGGATTGTGGAACGCTCTTTCTCATGGCTGGAAAACTTCAGAAGGCTGACCATCGATTACGAATTCCTTGCTGAAACCGCAGAAGCTATGGTACAGCTTGCATTCATCCAAATCATGCTTGACAAATTTATCGAATGAAATCAAAACAGCTTCAGAAACTAAGGCTATAATTTTTCTTTATTCATCTCAATTTGGATGTTATACTTTAAAAAGAAATCAGCTTATACAATATGAATTAGATAAAAATGCTCGACAAATGTCCCTAAAAAACATAGTTAAAATTAATATTTTTATACTTTTGCATCGAAAATGATGACTATATGAAACAAATAATATACGCTGTTATAATATTACATTCCATTTTGATAAATTCAGGATGCAACGGAAATAAAACAGCAGACAAACTGATGCCGGAACTTGAACAAGCAGAAAAGGTCATGTTTGACCATCCGGACAGTTCATTGCATATATTGGAAAGTATGGAGATTCCTTCGTCACGAACTGATAAGGAGAACCATGCGCTGTGGTGTCTGCTGACCTCACAGGCAAAGGTAAAACAGCTGATGAAAATCTCTTCCGATTCGCTTGTACGGATAGCATACGATTATTACAAGCCTACAAATAATGCCCGTAGAAAGGCAATGTCGGCCCTCTATATGGGAAACATCAATTACAATTTGGGTCATATAGAAGAAGCAATGAAGTATTATTTGGAAGGCAAATCAGAAGTAGAAAAAACGGAAGATTATAAAACAGGATACCTTATAATGTCTTCTTTAGGAAAGTTATATTTATATCGTAACTTAACAGACTATGCACTGGAATCCTGCACAAAGGCATACGATTATGCTGTCAGAGATTCAAACTTACGGTATCAAATGGGTGCATTACAATATTTAGCCAGATGCTATTGTATCTCAAATAAACTTCCCAAAGCGATAGAGTCCTATCAAAGATGTAGTGCAATAGCAGCAGAGCTTGGACTTAAAAATACGGATTATTATTATGACATTCAACGTGAAATAGCTTTAGTGTATACGAATAGTCATAAAATAGAAAAATCTTTGAGTATTTTGCAGTCATTTCCAATAGAATATCGTCCATTCTCATTAATAGGCAAGAACTATTTTCATTTAGGCAAATTAGATTCAGCTTTTTATTATCTAAATAAAGCATTGAATACTGATAATATTTATACAAAGGCATCTATTTATGAATATTTATATAGATTAAGTGAGAACCCTAAATACAACCAATACCTGAAAACTTATTGTGACTCATTATTGTTTTATAATGACTCTATTATTGCTATAGATAAAGGAAAACAAATCATAGCCTATAAAGAAAAGTATAATAATGAAAAATTAATTACAGAAAAACAAAAGTTGGAGTTGGAGAAAGCTAATATCACCTATTGGTGGATGTTTACTGTAGTAATAGTTCTGCTATTGGGTATTTTACTTATTTATATTTATTTGCGTAAGCGAATTACAATACAAAAGAAAGAAGAGGAGTTAACAAGTTTGGCTTTACAACTACATCAAAAAGAACTGGAAGTTGAAAAGAACGAATCATATATTGTAGAACTTCAGTCACAGTTTGCAGAAAACAATAAGAAGAAGGAGCTTTATATTGAGCAGATAGAGGCACTCAAGAATTTGAAAAAAGAAAATGAACGTTTGTCTTTAGAGAAAAATATGCTGCATGAAAAGATTGCTTCCTATTCTATATCTTCTCATGAATTGTCGAATGTAAAGACTTTATCTGATAGACTTCTATTATTAGAAAAAAGGGAAAAAGAATTATGTTCTTTATTGTTGACGCAAATACCATTCTTACGAAATCTTCATTTGAAGCCTGTCTACTTGAATGATACGGAACTAAGTGACATATGTCAAGTAACAGATAATATATTTCATAATTTCACACAACGATTATCAAAAGAAATCTCATCCCTCAGTAAGCACGAAATAATTTTATGCTGTTTGATTAAACTTCGTTTTTCCATCACAGAAATATCTGTTTTTTTGAATATAGCTCCAACATCAGTTTCACGAAGTAAACTTCGCATAAAAACAAAGATTTATTCAGAGTTGGGTGAATTTTCAAAAGAAAAAAGCCTTGATATTTGGCTTTGGGAATATTGAGAATTGCATTTGTCTATATTAAAAAATTGATGCATTCTTAAAATATTGATTTATAAATGTTTATAAATTTTATAATCATTACACTTGTCTATCTCGTATCTATATCATTTTTTGATTTATAATCGTATTAGTATCTATTTTTGCGATAGAAAAGTTAAACAAAATAGATATGCAATTATGAAAAAAGTGTTTTTATTATTCTTATTATTTTTATTTAACAATAAGATATTTTTCAATTGTTCAATAGATAGTGAAGGCTTGACAAAATATCTAGAGACTTTTTTAGGAATGCGTTAAAAATTGAAATATGAGAAAGTTAGTTACATTATTGGTATTATTATTCAATACATTTATAATTAAGGCTCAGAGTATTTCAGGTTCTTTAATTGATGAGAGTGGAAATCCTATAAGTTTTGCCAATGTTGTGTTATTGAATCGTTGTGATTCTTCTTTTGTTCAAGGAACGATAAGTGATGAAAATGGAAACTTTAGTATAGGACCATTTACTGATGAGAATATACTTAGAGTTTCATGTCTTGGTTTTTTACCAATAACAAAAGCTCATACAAATTCTCCGGTAACTATTGTGATGCAAGAAGATATTAATCTATTGAGTGAAGTTGTTGTCAATGGTAATTTACCTGTGACCCGCATGAAAGGTGATGCTATGGTGACAAATGTGGAGAACAGTGTGTTGAGCAAGGCTGGTTCTGCCAATGATGTATTGACCAAAATACCGGGTATTACCAAAAAGCAGGATGCATTTGAGGTTTTCGGGAAAGGAACACCTCTTATATATATAAACGGCAAGAAACTGCATGACTTATCTGAGCTTGAGCGACTTAACTCTAATGAAATCAAGAATGTACAGGTTATCCGTAATCCCGGTTCAAGATATGACGCAACCGTAAAAGCTGTTGTCCGTATTCAAACGGTTAAACGTCAAGGGGATGGTTTCGGATTCAATTTGCGTTCCAGCTATTATCAGTCGAAGAATACGGATTTGATAGAACAGGCAAACTTCAATTACCGGCATGATAATTTGGATATTTTCGGTTCTATATATTACAACCAAATGGAAAGCTGGCAGGATTTCAGTATGAAACTGGAAGAAAGAGGAACAAAAGTTTGGAATCATGATATGAAGAGCAATGGCGAGTTTTATTCAAAGATGCTAAACGGCAATGTCGGATTCAATTATCAGCTGAATGACAATCATACTTTTGGTATGAAATATAAGGCAGGAAAGACTCTGAAGGAAGAGAATCCGCTTTCTAAAGAAACCAATATAAATGTGGATAATATATTCTATGACAACATAAAGGTAAACAGTTGCGATTACTATAATTATGAACCTGACCATGAATTAAACGCATACTATAACGGACAATTCGGAGATGTGAATCTTGATTTCAATGCCGATTATCTTCAGAATGGCAAGCGTAGCAACTCCGTATTTCAGGAAACCAGCCAGACTTCGGAAAGCCGTGATGTCCATTCTGCCAATCATGTAAAGAACCGGCTTGTGGCAGGAAAGCTGACTTTGTCACTCCCATTGGGTGGAGGCGCTTTTGTTGTGGGCAGTGAAGTAACCTATACCCATAGAAATGACGACTATCTGAACGAAGAAAATTACGTGCTGTCTTCATTCAGCAAGATTGAGGAACTCAATGCTGCCGGATATGCGGAGTATAACCGCAGTTTTCCGTGGGGCGACTGGTCGCTTGGGTTGAGGTATGAGCATGTCAAGTTTGACTATTACGAAGACGGCAGGCATATTGACGAACAAAGCCGTACATTCGATAACTTCTTTCCGAATATTTCATTCTCAACTCAATTGGGAAAAGTGCAGACACAGGTGAGCTATACGGCAAAAACTCAACGACCGACTTACAGCGAGCTGAGTAACAATGTGTTTTATTCAGACCGATTTACCCTTCAAAAAGGCAATCCCACACTTCGTCCTACCATCATACACGACCTGACACTTTCCGGTGTCTGGAGATTCCTGCAAATGTCATTGTCCTACTCTCAGACAAAGGACTGGATTCTTAATTGGGGAGAACTGGTAAATGAAGATGCTTCACTGACCATGCTAAGTCAACGCAACTGGGATAAGTCTGTTCCCATGTTTGCCACATTTTTGTCGGCCACTCCTAAAATCGGGTGCTGGTCTCCTATGCTGGGTATTGGAATGCAGAAACAGTGGCTGGTTGTCGATTATTTCAAGGAATCGAAAAACTTGGACAATCCCATATTTACCGCTTCATTCAATAATACTTGGGAGTTGCCTTTAGATATCATGGTGAGCCTTGATTCATACATACAGAGCCCGGGTGCGACACAGAATATTTATTTTGAGAAACCGAACGGGTATGTGAACGTGTCGCTCAGAAAGAGTTTCCTGAATGATGCTTTGAGCGTTGAATTGAGAGGCAATGACATTTTCAATACGAATAAGATAAGCTATAGCATGTATAGCGGCGACTATTATCTGTATCAACAAAGCGTATGGGACAGACAGGAGTTTGTGGTGACAGTCCGTTACAAACTTAATGCAGCCAAGAGCAAATACAAGGGAACGGGAGCCGGAGACAGCCAAAAGAGCCGTATGTAAATTGATTAAGACTGTAAAAATGAAAACTATCAGAATGTTATTAATATTGGTTTGTACACTTATTTCAGTTGGGGTATCGGCACAAACCGTAAGCGGGAAATTGACTGACGAGGACAGCCAGCCGTTGCCCTACGCCAATGTGGTGTTGCTGTCATTGCCGGATTCGGTATTTGTTTCAGGAGCCACATCGGATGATAAAGGAAATTTTATCCTGAAAGATCTATCTTCCCGAAGCTACCTGTTGCAGGTCTCATACATAGGCTACCAGCCGCAGTCCATACTATTAGAAAATCTGGACAGGAAAATAAACTTAGGAGATATCCGGTTGGTGCAGGACGCCATGGCTTTAAAAGGCATAACGGTAACAGGCAGTAATGTGGTGGAAAAAATAGACCGGCAGATTGTGATACCTTCTTCCAGACAGATTAAAGCGGATACGTCCGGTTATGAGTTGCTGGACCACATGCAGCTTCCGGGACTGAAGGTGAACAGTATGGAAAGGAGCATTTCAACCGTAAGCGGAGGACGTGTGCAGTTAAGAATCAACGATATTGAAGCACCCACCGCACAGGTTCAGACTCTGAGGCCGGACGAGGTTCTGAGGGTGGAATACATTGACAATCCGGATATGCGGTATGCCAATACGGATGTGGAAGCCGTCATCAACTATGTAGTGAAGCGCATGGAGTTGGGCGTTGCTGGAGGATTCAATCTGACCAATGCCGTTACGATCGGTTTTGGCATGACAATGTGTATATCAAGGTCAATCACAAACTGTCGGAGTTCGGTTTCAACTACTATGTGAGCTATCGTGACTATAATGACCGTTTTGTGGATGAGAACCAGTCTTTCAGCCTTCCGGACGGAAACCGTAACCGTTATCTGAAAGGCATAACTACTCCTTTCAATTACGCCGACCATTACTTGGAGTTGAATTATAATCTGACCAAACCGGAAAGGTATGTATTCAATGCCTCTTTCACGGACAATATTTTCCGTTCTCCCCATAACGATTACGGTCAGATTATCCGGGAGGAAGGCAAAAACGACATCTATAGTTTTACAAAGAAAATCAATACGTGAGTTCGGGATAAGCTAATAATGGAAAGAAAAACAGGTAATCACAGAAATATTTTGTAAATTTTAGTCTGACAAACAACAACTTACAAAACCAAGGTTCTATGATTACCCAAGACAAAATTACGGATATTTTCTGTATGGTAGATGAATTCAGCAAGAAATTTGATATGGAAATTGCTAAAGGCGAGCTTATTTCTTCAAACGGAATCCGCCGTCGGCATCGTAATGCCTCCCTCTCCGATGGTGAGATTATGGCCATCCTGATTGTATTTCATTTTGGCACGTTCGCCAACTTCAAGCACTACTACCTGCATTATATCAGGGTACATCTGCATCAGGATTTTCCGGATGCGGTATCCTATAACAGGTTTGTGGAACTTGAAAGCCGTGTATTCTTCAAGCTGATGTTCTTTCTTAAACTCTATGCCTTTGGTCGCTGTTCGGGTATCAGCTTCGTGGACAGTACGATGATTCCGGCCTGTCATAACCTCAGGTGCCATGCCAACAAGGTTTTCAAGGGCATGGCTATAGGCCGAAAGGGGACAATGGGGTGGTGCCATGGATTCAAGCTGCACTTCACCTGCAATGACCGGGGAGAAATCACCACCTTCTGTCTTACCGGAGCCAATGTGGATGACAGGAATCCCAAAGTCTGGAACGTAGTTGCCAAAAAGCTGTACGGCAGGCTTTTTGCTGACAGGGGGTACATCTCTCCAAGACTTTTTGAGGACCTTTTTAAAGATGGCATACATCTTGTTACAGGAATCAAAGTGAACATGAAAAACAGACTGATGCCATTTTGGGATAAAATCATGTTGCGTAAGCGTTTTGTCATCGAATGCATCAATGACATGCTCAAGAATACGGCAAAGCCGGTCCATTCAAGACACAGGCCTATCAATAACTTCTTAATGAATTTGGTTGCAGCTTTGGCAGCATATTGCTTTTATGACAATAAGCCCGAAGCATTGCAGGGATATACCATTGAACATACAAGACAATTGGTTTTGTTTTAAGATTATCCCGAACTCACGTAGATCATTAATTTTGCACACTTATTTAACACAAAGATGTTACATCTTTCATTTCTTATGCAGCACTACCAGCACCACTTCACTCGGAGTGAACAAACGGATATCCTTGCGTGATGTCCCCAGTCCGTTGCTGATGATTATCGGGATGCCCCGACTGTTGTGCTTCATCCCGGTGAGAAAGCGGTTGCCATATTTCGAAAAATGGGCAGGCGTCCATCGCTTGAACAGACTGATCTGACCTCCATGCGTATGCCCGGCCAAGGCTAAATCGGTGTTCGAAACATCTGTATCTTCTACGTAATCGGGTGTGTGGGTCAGCATCACGACAAAGTCCTCTGGCTTGAGCGATAACGTAGGAGAAATGCCGTTCCGCCCCAAATCAAACGGATTGCGGATGCCGCAAAGCAGAATAAATTCCTTCCCCTTCCACAAAGTATCCACTTTATGCTCCAGCAGACACACTCCGGCATGTGCCATCGCCCTGCGTACCAGCGTATCCGACTCTCCCCTTTCATGATTGCCCATTACAGCATATGTCCCATAACGGGTGTGCACTTGCGCCAATGCAGAAAACAGTTCATCCATATTGCCGCCGTTTCTTCCACGATAATCCCCTCCCAGCAGCAAGACATCAGCCTCCGTTGCCTGCAATGCACGGATAGCTCCACCCAGCCGCCCGGAAGTAAAACGGCTTTCGTAATGAAAATCCGTTGCAAAAGCCATCCGGAATCCGTCGAACGAATCGGGCAGTTGCTCGCTATAAAAGTCATACCGCTTGATACGTCCCACACCTTTATATTTCGAAAGGGAGGCCGTGGCGCACGAAGAAAGGCAGGCAGCCACCAAAAGCAGGAAAAAGAAATTCTTAAACAATCGTTTCATCATCATTTGTCCGTTATCAGCCGAATGCCTGCCAAACTCCGGCCACGCTCCCGGAAGAGCAGTGCCACCTCGCTAAAAGAAATATGCCCTCCTGGAAAATCCGGCAGAGCCTTTCATAAAGTTTATCTTCAGCTTAGAGATGTGTATCTTCAAGCTAAAAATCTGTATCTTCAGACTGAAGATTTATATCTCTAGGCTGGAGATGCAGATTCCTGCAAAAAATCAGTCGTCTTTTCTTCTGGCCCGAGCCTTTTCTTCCCGCCTCTTGAGCGGCAAACAGCAACCATACGCAATTTGTTAAAATACAGGACTAAGGTAGTCCAATTATTTTGAATATGTCCGCAATTGACAAAATTTAGCTAACTTTGCTTCAACAATAAAAGCATACGAATGGAAACAGTTCAGACAAATTCTTTTAAGGCATGGGTGCTGGCCGCACGTCCCAAAACGCTGACGGCTGCAACCATCCCCGTCATGGCAGGATGTGCATTGGCATACATATACGGACATTTCCAAATTCTTCCGGCAACGCTTTGCCTTCTGTTCGCCTTCCTGATGCAGATAGATTCAAACCTTATCAATGACTTGTTCGATTTTTTGAAAGGGAGCGACCGTGAAGACCGTTTGGGACCGGAGCGTGCCTGTGCGCAAGGATGGATTACGATAAAGGCCATGAAAGTGGGAATCGCCGTTACAACCGGACTGGCTGCAATCACGGGCTTATGCCTCTTGTATTTCGGAGGATGGGAAATGATTCCTGTAGGCATCGCCTGCCTCCTATTTGCATTCCTCTACACCACCGGACCCTATCCGCTCGCCTATCACGGATGGGGCGATGTTTTGGTCTTGGTGTTTTTCGGTTTCGTCCCCGTAGGATGCACATACTATGTAATGGCACACAACTGGAACATGAGCGTGACAATGGCTTCGCTGGCCTGCGGACTGGTTATCGACACGCTGCTGATGGTGAACAACTTCCGCGACCGGAAACAGGACGCCGTCAGCGGGAAACGGACGCTTGTAGTACGCTTCGGCGCACGTGCGGGACTGATTCTGTACTTTCTTTTGGGCCTGCTTGCGTGCTGGTGCTGCTTCTATTTCATTCTGCTCGGAAAGCTGTTTGCCGTCGTTCTGCCGCAAATATACCTGCTGCTACATATCCTGACCACTGTAAAGATGGCGAAAATCAATCACGGAAAAGAGCTGAACCGCATTTTGGGAGAAACATCCAGAAACATGTTCATCTTCGGCCTCCTTCTGGCATTGGGATTAATCTTATGACTATGATACGGCAAGTCAGACTTCAGGATGCTGCCCAGATAGCAGCCATCTACAACGGATATGTGAACGAAACAACCGTAACCTTCGAGCTGGATCCGGTAAGCGACACAGACATGCGTGAACGGATCCGCAAGATTGCCGCGCACTACCCTTATCTGGTGTATGAACAGGAAAATCGGATAATCGGATACTGCTATATCCATGGATGGAAAGAAAAAGCCGCATACAGCCACACGGCAGAAACTACCGTCTATCTGCACCCTTCATTCAAACGCCAGGGCATCGGAAGCTCCCTCATGAAAGCACTGATAGAAGCTTGCGCCAAGCAAGGATACCACACGTTGATTGCCTGCATCACAGAAGGTAACGGTGAAAGCATCGCCCTGCACGAAAAGCTGGGATTCAAACAGGCGTCGCACTTCCACGAAGTAGGATGCAAATTCGGACGCTGGCTTGGAGTTGTTGACTATGAACTGACGCTCTGAGTCCAAAGCAAAAGCCGGTCATTCGTCGATACGAATCAGCAGATTCGCAAGAATGGCTGTAAGTCCGCCCGTCGTAATGCCTGATGAAAAGATGTTACGCACCGTTTCGGGCAATTGTCCCAAGATTTCCGGAACAAGCTCCACGCTCAATCCGAATGCAAAGCTCAAAGCCATGACCAAAGTGGCTTTACGGTCGATTTTCTGTGAAGAAATAATGCGGATTCCGGCCGCAGCCACAGTTCCGAACATCAGCAGCGTAGCTCCTCCCAACACAGGTTCCGGCATTAAAGAGAAAACCAGCCCGACAGCCGGAAACAATCCCAGCAGAATGAGAAAGCCGGCAATAAAGTATCCGACATAGCGGCTTGCAACGCCGGTCAGCTGAATCATGCCGTTGTTTTGCGCAAAAATCGAATTCGGAAAAGAATTGAACATGCCTGCCAGCATCGAATTGAAGCCGTCGGCAAGAATGCCGCCGGACGCACGCTTGACAAACGTTTCTCCTTCGACAGGCTCTCCGGAAATAAGCGAATTAGCGGTTATATCACCGTATGCTTCAATCGCCGTAATCAAATAAACCAGCCCCAGCCCAATGACAGCAGAAAGGTCAAACGAAATGCCATAGCGGAAAGGCATCGGGACATTGAAACCTCCGTAACTCTGGACAGAAGAAAAATCCACCATTCCCAAAACCCATGCAAGCACATATCCCACAACCAGACCGATAACGATTGAACTCATGCGGAGGTAACGGTTGGAACTTCTGTTGAAAAAGATGATGAGCACCAGTACCAGCGCAGCCAGCCCTACATGACGGAAAGAGCCGAAACTGCCGTCTGCCTGAGCCGCAGCACCTCCCCCGCATGCCGTAATCCCCACCCGAATCAGGCTCATCCCAATCAAAGTGACAACTATGCCTGACACCAGAGGAGTAATGACTCTACGCGTATAGCGCAAGACACGGCTGATAAGCATCTCTACAGTTGAAGCGGCTATGCAGGCACCGAAAACGGCACTCAACCCTCCGGTCAATCCCGCCGATATAATCGGTCCGATGAAAGAGAAGCTAGTCCCTTGAATGCATAAAAGCCCGCAGCCAATCGGCCCCAGACGACGGCACTGGATGAACGTGGAAACTCCTGAGGCAAATAATGCCATCGAAACGAGAAATCCGGTCGTTTCCAAATCGAGTTTCAGAGCACCGGCAATGATCAGCGGCGGTGTGATGATTGCCACAAATATAGCCAGCAAATGCTGGAAAGCTGCAAAAAGCGTATCCTTCAAAGGCGGGCGGTCGTTTAACCCATAAATCAGTCCCGCACGCTGCACACCCGACTGCTCTTTTTCCATAAAATCAATCTCTCAAACTGATTTGACAATTGTCCAGACTTTCGATCACGGCCAGCGACTCCACATGAATACCTTGCTCACGCAAGCTGTCGCCTCCGTGCTGGAAAGCCTTCTCAATAAGAAAGCCCATGCCAACAAGTTCTGCTCCCGCCTGACGCACAAGATCGATAACTCCTTTAGCCGCATTTCCGTTAGCCAGAAAGTCATCGATAAACAAAACCTTGTCACCGGGACAAAGATAGTCTTTGCTGACACATACTGTATACGTTGTACCCTTCGTGAAAGAATAGACACTGGTCGTCAGCATATTTTCCATCGTGCTCGGCTTCTTCTTCTTTGCGAAGACTACAGGAAGCTCCAAAAGATATCCCACCATGATAGCAGGCGCAATGCCGCTTGCTTCAATCGTCATCACTTTATTGAAATCGGCACCAGCAAAACGACGTACAAACTCAACTGCCATCGATTTCATCAGTATCGGATCCATCTGATGATTTATAAAGTTATCAACCTTAAGGATACCG
Source organism: Bacteroides sp. ET225 (assembly GCF_024733745.1). Classification (NCBI taxonomy): domain Bacteria; kingdom Pseudomonadati; phylum Bacteroidota; class Bacteroidia; order Bacteroidales; family Bacteroidaceae; genus Bacteroides; species Bacteroides sp. ET225. The sequence goes on from NZ_JANRHN010000004.1 coordinate 12,306, forward strand.
CCTTCAAAACACTTCCCGTCCCGCAAAATTCGTTCTTTCAATGCTTTCATATCTCAAACCGAGAAAAAATATAATTTAAGAAAGGGCAAAGTTACAAGTTTTTTCGCGAAAAGGACAAGCGAAGCAAACAAAAAAACGACGGTTGCCGGAAAAGGAAACAAGAATCATCGCGCTCCATACAAAAGAGCGATTCCTGTCCCGGCATACCGCCGCATATGGCTTTAGCCGCCGATATCACTTCTTGAGCTTAGCCCGCACCACTTCAAAAATAGCCGGAAGCAAAGAGATGAAGATGATTGCTACAAGCAACAGCTTAAGATTTTTCTGAACAAAAGGCAGATCACCGAAGAAATAGCCTGCATACGTAAAAAGACATACCCAAGCCAAAGCACCAACCACATTATAGATCATGAAATAATAGTAGTGCATTTTCCCCATGCCTGCAACAAAAGGAGCAAAAGTACGGACAATAGGCACGAAGCGGGCCAATATAATGGTTTTCCCTCCATACTTCTTAAAAAACTCATGAGTCTTGTCTAGATGGCTCTTCTTGAAAATCTTTGATTTAGGATTGCTGAACAGCTTCTGACCAAAATAGTGACCGATCATATAGTTGCATGAATCGCCTAAGAATGCAGCGGCAAAAACGATGAGAGTCAATATATGGACATCAAGAGGCATATCGGGCTGGGCACAGATTGCACCACAGACAAAGAGCAAAGAATCACCGGGAAGAAACGGGGTGACAACCAAACCAGTTTCACAAAAGATTATCAGAAAAAGTATCGCATACGTCCAAAGATGATAGTCTTGAACAACAGCAATCATATGCTGGTCTATATGCAGAATAAAATCTATAATTACATCCATGAGAAATAAACGGTTTAGAAAAAAGAGGACGAGAAAAACTCATTTTTCATCGCCCTCATTTTTCAAATAACAGCTTTTGCCGTGTTAAAATTATGAATATGAAATAGAAAAATAAAATTTCTTATTGCAAGGTTTTAATCCAGTCAAGAGCTTGTTTTGCCGTAGCATTTTCCGGATCAATAGCCAAGTTCTTGTTCCAGTAAATCTTCGACTGTTCAAAATCCTTTATCTGAATATAATAGTAAGCCAAGTAGCTCTGACATTCAATCAGCAAAGATTTTGAAGCATTCGGATTTGCTTCCAGAATAGACAGAGCCTTTTCGTAGTACGGCTTGGCCAGTCCTTGAGTCGTTTCCGGGTCAAGCATCGCATTGGTACGTGCGCGCCAGAAGTAACCCAGGTAATTGTCGGGAACACGCTCGGACACCTGAGCAAATATCGTATCCGCCTCAAACAGATAAGCCTTCTTCTGGATCGTATCTACAGCAGCAATTATCTGATCAGTCTTTGAAGAATCAACCGATGCAACCATAGAGCCGGCAGCCATATAGTTCAAACGTCCCAGCAAGAACAAATCCGTAACTTCTTCTTTTCCTTTCAATCCGTCCAGATAAACCATAAACCAACGGATAGCTTCAGGATAATTCTGTACCTTTTCATTTGCTTCAGAAGCTTCTTTTGCTATTTCCGGATGTTCTTTATCCTTGTCTGCCTTCATGGCCTTGTCAAATTCAGCCATAGCAAGGTCATTGTCGCCATGAGCCACATACAGGCGGGCACGATACAAGAAGTCGAGATATACGTAGTCAGGATTGTTCGGATCCTCAAAGAATTTGTCGGCTGCGGCCAATCCTTCATCATACGATTTAAGTTCGCTCAAATTATACATTCTAAGACGCTTCAGCAAATGGCTGTTCGGGTCAACTTCTATACCCTTGTTGGCCATATCAAGCGACTGATCGTAATTCTTGTTCAAATAAAGCAGCATGGCATAGCGTCCATAGTCAGACTTTTCGGGTTGTCCCTTCTGCATGAACTCATCGTAAGCCTGCTTAGCCTGGCTGTAATTCCCCATCTGGTAGTATGCGACAGCCAGTTCGCGATCTACGTTAATTTCTTCAGGATGCTTAGCTTTCAGTTCCAGCAATTTGTCCACCGACAACTGCGGATTAACGCCTATATATGCACGCGCATATTTGTAATAAGCTTCAAAACAGTCAGCATCAAACAGGATTGCCTGCTCATAATAACCGCAAGCTGTTCCTACATTCTTTTCAGCCAAGGCAACATCACCTGCAAACATGCAAGTAGTAGCAGACTTTGAGTCTACTTTCATTGCACGATCGGCATACTCTTTAGCCTCGGCGTTTTTTCCTTCCTTCAAATAAGCATTTCCGATTGCAACGAGCAATGAAATATTTTTCTTGTTTTTTCCTTTTGCCAATTCATCAAAGCTTTCAGCAGCCGCATCAGGATTATTCTTGATGGTTGCAGCAATCTGCTCAACTTGTTTTGACAATTCAGGAGAAAGCGGTTCCTGCGCATACATGGAAACAGAGAACAGGAAACTGCAGCAAAGCACTCCAAAAACTTTATTTTTCATAATCATATTCTACGTAATTAATTAAAATTCATCTTTAACATTTACCAAACGGACCGGTTGGGTTGCCGGGACAAGTCCCGATTTCAGAATGATACGCTGGCCTCTGTCCTTAGTCAGAAAAGTCATCAATCCGGTAGGCAAACCATTTCTCGGGTCATTTACCAGAATAAAGACATCATGCGTCAGCGGATATTGCCTCAAAGCCAAATAAGCCTGATAAGGCTTGAAGCTGTTCGCCACCGTAGCATGTCCGGAATTACTTACGGCCATAACTCTTACAGATTCGTTGAAAGAAAGTCGAGTTGAATCGCTGACATTCCCGATCCAATTGGCACCGATAACTCCCATCGCACCCGGTGTTTTCGACACATAGTCTATCACCTCCTCATTGGATTTCAAAGCAGTCAGCGTAGAAGCCAGTTTCTGACCCTCGCAGATAGAATCGATAGCATAATGGATAAGTCCGGAGTTTGGATTGTCAAATACGACTTGCAGCTTCCCCAACTTAGACTGGGGATACAGTTCTTTCCACTCAGTAATTTTCCCTGTCAGGATATTACGGAATTGTCCCACTGTAAGCAAGGAGTCCGTATTTGCCGGATTTGTTATCAAAGCAATACCGCTGACGGCCATACGGATTGACTCCGGAAAAAATTTGCGTGCATGAAAAGAAGCGAGTTCGTTTTCTGTCAATCTACGGTTGGCGATAACAAGCCGCACACTGTCTTTAAGCAACAGATTGATGGCTTCAACTTCGCTGCAATAGATTGGAGTAACATTAGCTTCGGGGGTCAACGCCCGATAAACCTGAAGTTCCTCTTCCATGATAGGCTTGAACGATTCATCGACAGCTATCTTGATATCTCCCGAATACATTGTTTCTCCGTCTGTCTTTTTCTGTCCTCCGCAAGAAGCGAGCAGCAGAGAAAGAGCACAACACAAAAAGAACACTCTTTTCATACACGCAAACTGAATGATAAATTATTGCAATTTAAACTGAATCGGCAAAGTATAGTAAACCGGCACGTTACGTCCGTTCTGCTTTCCAGGAATCCACTTCGGCAATGTGCTTACCACGCGGATAGCTTCCTTGTCGCAATACGGGTCGAGTGAACGGAGCACGGTGATGTCTTTAACTTCACCTGTAGCTGATACGACGAAGCGCAAGATTACACGTCCCTGAATACCGTTTTCCTGAGCGATTGTCGGATAGCGCAAGTTCTTTGCGATATACTTCAACAGTTCGGCAGGACCACCAGGATACTGGGGCATCTGTTCTACCATCGTATACGGCTTTTCTTCTTCAACCGGTGCCTGAGTAATGACTTCCTGCAAGTCGGCAATATCCTTACCGTTCAATTCATCGTTACCTTTCACATCGGCGATAGAGATCTGAACCTTAGACTCAGTCAATTCATCCTGACTTTTCAGCTCATCATCTTCATTTACTTCCTCATCCTTCTTGATGACAGGAGCAGTAAACTTGATGGTACTCTTCAAAGCAGGAGGAGGAGCGATCTGCTCAACAGGCTTTACCAGTTCTTCCTGTTTTACCTCAGGTTCTTCCAACTGAGAGAGCTGAGTTACTTCAACATTCACTTCCTTCTGTTCCGGAATAGCCATCCGGATCAGGCGCGGAAGATAAAAGCCCACAAGTGCCACAACAAGCACGATAATAACGGCAGCCAACTGACGGCGGCCCAAATCGCGGCGCATCTTGTACGCTCCATAAGCTTTGTTCTTATCTTTGAAAATGAGTTCACACCATTCCAAAGAAGTTAAATCTATTTTTGACATATCTGTTCTTTATTAGGTGTTACACATTTCAACTTACAGCGTTTGCACTCAGCTGTCCCTTAGAAGTATAGTTGTCGATCAAGAACTGGTCACCTTCTGTAATGTCTACAATCACATACTTACCGATACTGCATATTTGCATTTCGTCAAGTGCATCAATCAGGTTTCTGTAAGTAGACTTGTCGGTAGCCTTAATGATGACAGTCGGCGTATTCTTGCCGGCTTTCACATCGGCAACCTGTTCCTTATACTGCTCTTCCGTAATTTCCAGATTAGCCTTCTTCTGCTTCAACTCTTCCACTTTCTTTACAGCGTCATAGTTCTTGCGCAGCAAGATTGCACGCAGTCCGTCAGCAGTATAAGTCGTTTCTTTCAGAGAAGTGTAATCCTTATAGTTCGGCTCGCCTTCGTAATAATAAAGTTTGTTGTCCGCATCAAGCAGCAGCGTAAGAGCCTGTGAAGCCTTCACCTTATTCTGCTGTTCTTCGGTGATGTCCTTATCATTGGAAGGCATACTGATTTCCATTGTTTGAGGCTTGCTCAAAGAGGTACACAACATGAAGAAAGTAATCAGAAGCATGTTCATGTCCACCATCGGCGTAAAGTCCACGCGGACAGCCATTTTCTTCTGCTTAGAACCTTTTCCTTTCTTGCTCCCTCCATTATCTTGTATTTCTGCCATATCTAATCCCTTTCTTTAATTGTCAGACACTTGTTTCAACGAAGTAATCAGATTGTATCTGTTTTCCTTCAAATCCTGGAGGGAATTCATAACAGTCTTGATAACTGAATAAGGAGTGTTCTGGTCTGCCTTGATGGCAATACGCAAGTCACGGTTCGTTGCGCGAGCATTGCGGATCCAAACCTTAAACTGATTATCAACACTATCACAAGGAATTCCATAATTCTTCAGCACTTTATCCTGTTCTTCACCGGGAAGCGCGAGGAACTGCTTCATATTCTTCATCGGAACGCCGAATGTCTGGAAGACGGAGAATTTCTTCACCTCTTCCGGAGTAAAGGTCAGGCCATATTCCTTTCCTACGGCTTCCAATGTATTTGCCATATCCTGCTGTTTGTCAAGACTCATGAAAATCTTGCCTTCAGGATCGACAAGAATCGACAAGATGTTCGTTTCCGGAATTTTAATTTCGGAAACTGAAGCCGGAGTTACCACCTGTACTGGCTCTTTCTTGATGAAGTTACCTGTCAACATGAAGAAAGTAAGCAGCAGCACCGTGACGTCACTCATGGCCGTCATGTCGATAAACATCGATTTTTTCTTAATTTGCGCTCTACTCATAATTGACTGATTTAAAAATTAGTTGTTTGTCACCACTGGTCCGTGAGGGAAACCATCCTCCGGAACAATTATTTATGAGTAGCGTTAAATGTCTGTACGATAGAGAAGCCTACTTCGTCAAGGCTGTAAGTCAGTTTATCAATCTTGTTAGTAAAATAGTTGTAAGAGATAACGGCCAAAGCACCAGTCAAGATACCGAATGCAGTGTTGATCAAGGCCTCAGAAATACCTGTTGACAATGCAACTGAGTCAGTACCACCACCAGCAGACAGAGCGGCGAATGAACGGATCATACCGATAACGGTACCGAGCAATCCCATCAAAGTACCCAGTGTTGTAATGGTACCGATGATCGGCAAGTTCTGCTGCAACATCGGCAATTCCAATGCAGTAGCTTCTTCCAATGATTTCTGGATAGCCAGCACCTTCTGATCCTTGTCAAGTTCTGAGTTCTGTTCCATTTCACGATAAGTCTGCAGAGTAGCACCTACAACGTTTGCTACAGAACCGCGCTGCTTGTCGCACAATGCCTGAGCGGCTTCCATATCACCTTTAGCCAAAGCGTCCTTGATCTGAGCAACGAATTTAACCAATTTGCCGCGGCCAAAAGCTGCACGGATTGTGAAATAACGTTCAACGCTCAAAGCCAATACAGTCAGCAACAGAGTCTGGATTACCGGAACGACTACACCACCTTTATAGATAGTACCCAGCATGTTGCCCGGCAGCGGATGGTTGTTCGGGTCGTTGTTCATGAAGTTTGAAGGATCGCCCAACACGAACTTGTAAATACACAATGCCACGATAAAGCATGCGATAATCACCAAACCTGCAGCTTCAATACCTTTGAAACCTTGTTTTTGCTTGTTGTTAGTTTTTTTAGTTTCCATAAGATTAATTGTTTATTGTTTAAAAAATTAGTGAATTTCCAACTCTCTCCGGAAAAAGAAAAGGCACAGCAGCCCACAACAAAGATTTTTTCACAAAGGCAAGCACGCCCGACAAGTGAACGACGATGTTTTTCATAGCATTTCTATTCATCTGCACGGTTCTCGCCACACGTTCCCCTTCCTTTCTGCTCGTGTTCCAGCTACCTGCGGGTTGTCCTTTCACCTCTGCCAAGGGAACGACCGCCTTTGAAACAGGCAAAAATAGTATTAGGGTCATCAAAAACTTCATTGTTAAAGCTGTTATTTTTCTATTTCCGCACAAAGAAAAGGCAATTTTACGACATATCAAAATGAAAAGATGTTATTTTGGCTTATCAAACTTGAATATTATTCCAATCGCACAAAAAACGACGTTTTTTCCATTCTTTACGGCATAAAATTACATTTTTACATGCAAAACGCCCAAGCTTTCCACAAAACTAAGAAAACTTGGGCGATAAACAAAACAGAACGACCAAAAATTATCAGAATATTTTCAGCCGCCTTAACAGAAGCCTGTTTAATTTTTCAAATAAGGTAATATCCTATCAGATTAAAAAAAGGAGAATGAACGATAAAATCATTCGGCCGGAGTTTCGGTCAACGGGATATCCGGAATCACTTCCTCATCCCAGCCGGCAATCTCTTGCCCCACCAGTTCAAGGCCTTCTTTTGTCAGCTTAAGTGTATATTTGTTAAAAGTGCCTGACAAAAACTCTTTCCCCAGCTTGTCGGTTGTAGCTGTATAGGATATTCCGTCACGGACATATGCGATCGAAAAGCGAGGGCTTTCGGACAACACCGTGGGGTTGCAGATGATGAACAGCGAATATCCTGTTTCATCAGGAATCTCTACCGGCTCTTCATAATCGAAAGACAACTCGTCAACCGAAGGAGAACTTGCCGGCTGAACGCCGTCATCAACCGAAGAAGGGGCGAACTTATACCGCATGCGGCTAAAGAGCCCGGTCCCTCTCAATGTTGCCCCGCTGATACGGACATCCTCTCCGGACAAATCCTTTTTGATCGTCACCGACAACAGGGTGCAAACATGCCTGAAAGCATGATTGCCCACAAAAGAAACCGCGCCGGAATTGGAGGAATAACTGCTCGTGCAGCGAGCCGCCAGAAAATCATAAGCGCCGATACCTGCCGCATCCCCTTTCTGCGCACTCAAATCCGGCATAGGCACAGACTCGCGGCTCTCAGTGTCTTCCGCATAAGGATAATAAGCGCAGAATTCAAATTCATCCACCTTATTTTCCCACATCAAAGGAACCTCAGAGTTCCAGCCATCACCAGACAAAGTCCATTTCACCTGGTTTTCGTCTTCCGGCATGAAGAATCCGATGGCATCCCCTTCCGAGAAAGACGTTGAAGCATCCTCCGCATCAAATACGGTACGCGACAGGCCGGGAACAGAAACCGATGCCCGAAGCTTGATGGCCGCTTCCACATTATTCACTTCCTGCGCAAGTTCATTCTGGCGGCATCCGGCCACCAGGGGCAACAAGCACACCCCCATTAACAAGATTTTATTCATAGTAATATTGCTTTAAGCGGGAAACATTTCCCTTACAATATCAAAAATGAAAAAATCCGTTTATGTCCACCGTTACACCCGAAATTAATCGAAAGAAAAATAAGGACTTAAGCGAGAAATGTCAGCCTCTTCAAACTCCCGGAACATGGATATCTGGGAAATCCCGTCCAGCCGACCTCGCTTGCGGCGATATTCCAGGATGGCCTTGGCTTTATAAAAATCCATATAAGGATGATTGCGCAGACGGTCAATGCCGTCACGGTTAACCCGCAATTTGCGATAAGGACCGCCGTCAAGACGAAACCATCGGTTCAGTTCTCGGCCCACATGGGGAATCTCCTGCAACTGCCCGATGTTGCTGAATCCGCCCAGCCGTTCACGATAGGACACGATCATCCTTGCCAGCCCGGAGCCTATCCCGGGAATCCGCACCAATTGGGAAGTATCAGCCTCATTCAGCGAAACCAAAGTGCCTTCCGGATATTTTGCAGGATACATGGGGCGGACATCGGCCGTATCTTTCCCTCCATACCGCGAAAGGACAGAATCCGAATCCGAATGCGGCACATAGGCCGGGCCGATAACGACATAAGGCTTGAGTTTCTGAAACAGCGTATCTTCCATCCCATAAATCCGCGACAAAGATTCCGCGGTGCGGAAAACACCCCCGCTTGCACGGTAACGCAGAATATTCCGCGCAACAAAAGCAGACAGGCCCAAGCTGCGCAAAGAGGCCGAATCTGCGGTATTCGGATCAAACGGCCTCAACACAACAGGGGTACGCACCTCTTCGGGCTTGCTATACGAACGTTTACCCACGCCCTTCTTCACCTGTTTACGCTCCTGCAAAGAGGACATAAAAGAATCCAGTTCCGCATCACCGGAAGAAAAAGATTCTGAAGAAGGAGTGCCTGCCCAGCGGAAAGCAAACAGAAAAGAAAAGACAACCGCAAGTATCAGAAGCAGAACAACAATAGCCCTGCGCTCCGACTTCGTGTAATAGAAAAAGTCCTTCCACATCAGCCCAGCCAGCCCAGTTCGTTAACAAAAATCAGCAGGATTCCAACCGGAGCCACAAACCGCAGGATGAACCGATAAACCGGATAATAAGGAGCGCGCAAAGTTCCGTAGTTGGTGACTTCTCCCTTGACAATGTCCTTACGGATAATCCAGCCCACAAAGAGAGCCGCAAACATACCCCCTACCGGAAGCATTATCTTGGCGGTCAGAAAGTCAAGAGCGTCAAACATGTTCAGCCCGCAAATTCTGAAAGCGCTCCACTCGCCCAAAGCAAGCGATGACACGACGCCTACAAGCATCGCCCCCGAAGTAACCAGCACCGCGGCACGGCTGCGGGTAAAACGAAACTTCTCATGCAGAAAAGCCGTAGAAACCTCATGCAACGAGATTGTAGACGTAATTGCCGCGAGAGCCAGCAGCACATAAAAGGCAGCCGAACATACCGCAGCAAGCAAAGGAACTCCTGCAAACGCCTGCTGGAAAACGTTTGGCAGGGTAATGAATATCAGCGAAGGGCCCGCATCCGGCTGGATACCTACCGAAAAGGCCGCCGGAAAAATAATCAGACCGGAAAGCACGGCTACAAACGTATCGATCAGACCGACACTCATGGCCGTCTGCCCGAGATTGGTCTTTTTCCCGAAATAAGAAGCATAAGTCGACAAGCATCCCATGCCAAGGCTCAAAGAGAAGAACGCCTGCCCCATGGCTCCAAGGAACACATCCGGAGTCACTTTACTGAAATCAGGCTTCAACAGAAATTCAAGCCCCTTTTCCGATCCGGGCAAGGAAATGGAACAGGCGGCCAACAAGACAATAAGAATAAAAAGCAGAGGCATCATGATTTTCGAAGACTTTTCGATGCCGTCCTTCACCCCCTTCACCACAACCCAATGGGTTATGAACAGGATAACGAACAGCCAAAGCAACGGACGGAAAGGATGCTGGGAGAAGTCTTGGAACATGACCACATAATCTTCGGAACTTTTACCGGCAAATCCTCCGGCCAAAGCTTGCCAGATATATTCGAGCGTCCAGCCTGCAACCACAGAATAATAGCCAAGAATCAGGAAACCAGTCAGCACGCCCAGATAGCCTACCCATTTCCAGAGCGTTCCGGGGGCAAGGGCATCGTAAGCCCCTCCTGTGCACGCCTTCGACCGGCGTCCGATGGTAAATTCCGCTATCATGATGGGGAGGCCGAATATAAAGACACAGCCCAGATAGACGAGGATAAAGGCTGCACCTCCATGATTGCCAGTTTCATACGGGAAACGCCATACATTTCCCAATCCCACAGCTGAACCTGCCGCGGCCAGAATCGCACCGATACGGCTTCCAAAATTTACTCGTTCGCTCATAAGAATGCCCTTTTAATTACAATTAGAATGAAAAACGAGGGCAAATGTACAAAAAATATCGTATTTTTACCACATAAACAAAATTTTGATTCAAATGTATTACCTTCGGTCTTATCCTCTTTCTCTGCTTACGGCAGCAGCTATCTGCTACCTGTCGTTTTTCACACCTCCACAGACAGACATGGACGGAATCCCCAACATCGACAAGATTGTCCATATCTGCATGTACGGGGGACTGTCCACCTTGCTATGGATCGAATACCTGTTCCGGCACCCCTCCATCCGCCGGGGGCGCGCAACCGCCGGATGCATTGTTCTCCCTGTCCTTATGAGCGGAACGATTGAAATACTTCAGGCCACCTGTACGGAAAACAGAAGCGGCGACTGGCTGGACTTTGCCGCCAACTGCACGGGAGTCGCCCTGGCTTCCCTGCTGGCATACTATCTCTGGAAGCCGCTCTCCCGGAAACACTTCAGCAAGAAAGGGAAAGCATAAGGCAAAACGCTGCGGAGGCGCACAGAGAAAAGAATCAAACTCTGCACGCCTCCGCCATACGGACAAACTGAAAGTCACTTGAAGTCCTTCAGTTCTTCCCTAAGCTTTCTTCTCGTAAAATGAATGCGGCTTTTCACCGTCCCCAAAGGAAGAGCCAGCTTATCGGCGATTTCACGATACTTGAATCCTGCGACATACATGGCAAAAGGCACGCGGAATTCTTTCGGAAGCGCATTCACTACCTTACGTATCTCTTTCGAATCATAAGACGTTTCCATCGAATCATCCGCCAGGTCTACGCTCAGATTCAGAAAATGCAGATTGTCGGTATAGTCCACATAAGTCTGGTCGCGCAAAGCCTTGCGGTAGTTGTTGATGAATATATTGCGCATTATCGTATAAATCCAACCCTTGAAGTTCGTTTCAGCCACATATTTTTCCTGGTTGTCCAATGCCTTGAGCGATGTTTCCTGAAGAAGGTCGTCGGCATCATCCCTGTCTGCCGTAAGTTTATAGGCAAAGTGACGTAGTTCTGTCTGCATGCTCAGCAAATTCTGAGCGAAAGTAGCTGTTTTCATAAATCTGTCCTTTTAGAATTAATATCCCATCTCGTTTTGTCCATGCAATGTTAACCTAAAAGAACAAATACGGACACCTGAAATCTGGCAATCCATGGGGTAAAAACTATCAATTGTACGTTTTTACCCCTTTAATTGACAGGAAACAGGGTATTGTCACCAGTTTTTATAAGGATTGGCCATCAGCGAAGAATTGTAATATTTCCTCTCTCCGGTCACTTCTTTCCCCAAAAAGGAAGGCTTTCCGAAGGCTTCATCCTCCGAGCGCAGCTCGACTTCCGCAACTACAAGCCCCTCGTTGTCCCCGTGAAATTCGTCCACCTCGAAAACATGTGTCCCGCACTCTACAAGATAGCGCACCTTGTCAATCACGCCGGGAAGGCACAGCATCATCAGCTCTTCCGCTTCCGGAAGCGGGAGTTCCCTCTCCCATTCGTAGCGGCTGGTTCCCGACGGGTTTGAAGGGCCCTTGACGGTAAGGAAGCCCTTGCCGTCACGGATGCGCACACGCACCGTACGCCCGCGCTCAGCGCAAATATATCCCTGACGGATAACATAGCTTCTAAAGGCTGAGTGCCGGTACGACTTGTCTTTCACCAAAAATTTGCGTTCTATTTCCTGAGCCATACCTGTACGGAATCACGAAGCGAGGGCAAACCCTACAATCATCAGCAGCGCAAGCAACAGCAGTGCAAAACATATCAGTTTGAACAAACGGTTTGCACGCTCTTCTTCACGCTTTTCAAAATTCTGCCTTTTGGCTATCCGGTCTGCATTATTCTTTCCCATAGTTTCTGTTTTTTAGATTTTATCGTTACCAAAAATACGACATATATTGGAAAAGCGCAAAAAACGGGGAACGTTTTTTCATGCGCACAAAAAGAAAGGAGGTTTTCACACCTCCTTGTCTGCAAATTCCATCAGATACGCCTTGATGAATCCGTCGATTTTTCCGTCCATCACTCCGTTCACATCCGAAGTCTGGTAGTTTGTGCGGTGGTCCTTAACCCGGCGGTCATCAAACACGTAGCTCCTTATCTGGGAACCCCATTCAATCTTTTTCTTTCCGGCCTCGACTTTCGCCTGCTCCTCCATTCTGTGTTTCAGTTCCTTGTCATACAGGATAGAGCGCAACTGGCGCATGGCGTTCTCCTTGTTCTTCGGCTGGTCGCGCGTTTCGGTATTCTCAATCAGAATCTCCTCTTCTTCGCCGGTATAGGGGTCTTTGTACTGGTAGCGCAGGCGCACGCCCGACTCTACCTTGTTTACATTCTGACCTCCGGCACCTCCGCTCCGGAAAGTATCCCACGACAAGCGCGCAGGTTCTATCGTGACTTCAATCGAATCGTCCACCAGCGGAGTGACAAACACGGAAGCGAACGAAGTCATGCGCTTTCCCTGCGCATTATAAGGCGACACACGCACCAGGCGGTGCACCCCGTTCTCTCCCTTCAGGTATCCGTAGGCATAGGCTCCTTCGATATTCATGGTCACCGACTTGATTCCGGCCTCATCGCCTTCCTGAAGGTTAGCCACCGAAAGCTTGTAACCGTTCGCCTCGGCCCAGCGCATATACATGCGCATCAGCATCGAAGCCCAGTCCTGGCTTTCCGTTCCTCCGGCTCCCGAGTTGATTTTCAGCACACAGTCCATCTGGTCGGCTTCAGAGCGCAGCATGTTCTTCAGTTCAAGCTCTTCGATGGCGCTGACCGCCTTCGCATAGGCGTCGTCCACCTCCGCTTCGCTCACCAGTTCGTCTTTATAAAAATCGTATGCAAGCTGGAGCTCGTCGGCAAGAGTTTTCACATCCTGATACCCTGCAATCCACTGCTGCAAGCCTTTCACCTTCTTCATCTGAGCCTCGGCCGCTTTCTGGTCGTCCCAGAATCCGGGAGCCTGCGTGCGAAGCTGCTCCTCTTCTACCTGAATCTTTTTCTCTTCAATGCCCAGGTAGCGGTATAAAGCATCCGTACGCTCTTTTACATCTTTCAGCTGATCTATGGTAATCATATCTTTCTAAACGTTATTGTTGTCCGGGCGCAAAGTTACGAAAAAAAACTCATACCATCTGTTCATTCGGGCACATCCTCATACATTTTGTCGATGAGTTCCTTATAATTCTGCGCTACAACCGACCGCTTCAGCTTCAGCGTATTGGTAAGCTCGCCTCTCTCCATGCTGAACGGTTCGGGGAGCAGGGTGAAACGCTTCACCTGCTCATAATGGGCGAACTCCTGCTGGAGCGTATCGATCCGCATCCGGAAGAGAGCGGTTATCTCGGGTCTGGCGAGCAGGTCCTTGCGGCCGGCATAAGGAATGCGGTGGTCGCGCGCATACTTCTCCACCTGAGCGTAATCGGGCACGATGAGTGCCGACACAAACTTGCGCTCGTCGGCGATAATCGTTATCTGGTCGATATACCTGTCCACCACCAGCTTGGTTTCAATCGCCTGAGGGGCTATGTATTTCCCGTTCGACGTTTTGAACAGGTCCTTGATCCGTTCGGTAAGATACAGGAATCCGTCTTTGACGTATCCCGCATCTCCGGTCTTGAACCATCCGTCTTCGGTAAAAGCCTCGCGCGTTTTCGCTTCTTTCTTGTAATATCCCTGGGTGATGGTCCCTCCCCTCAGCTGGATTTCGCTGTTCTCGCCTATACGCAGCTCCACGCCCGGAATGACTCGCCCCACGCTGCCCAAACGGAAATCACCCTTCCAGTCGCACGAAACGGTGGCCGTGCTTTCCGTCAGCCCGTATCCGGTTATCATGTTGATTCCTACAGAATGGACAAACTCCTCCACCTCATAGGGTATCGCGGCTCCCGCCACAGGAAAAAAGTTTCCGTTTTCGATACCGACCGTCTTTTTCAGCAGGCTGAAAACCGTCTTCTCATACAGCTGGTATTTCCAGTGAAGCATGGAGGGAGGCGTTTTTCCGTTCATCAGATAATCTATGTTGTGCTCCTTTCCCACACGGATAGCGTCGAGCATCATCCATTTGGCAGGGCCGTGCGTTTCGTTTATCTTCTCCTGCACTCCCGCATAGACCTTCTCCCAAAAGCGGGGCACGCTGCACATGGCCGTGGGGCGGATTTCGCGCATCGTCTTCTGCACGTCCTGCGGACGGAGGTTGATGCAGAGCGTACACCCGCAATCGAGGCTGAAGTACGACCAGGCACGCTCGAAAATATGGGTGAACGGCAGGAAGTTCAGCACCACGTCGTCCTCTCCGAGGTCAGTCAGCCGGGCATGGTTTGCCTTGAAAGCGGCTTCATAGTTTGAATGCCGCAGAATCACTCCCTTCGAATCGCCCGTCGTGCCCGAAGTATAGAGGATGCTTGCCAGATCCTCGGGAGAGGAACTGTCCGAACGGCGGTCCACCTCCATGCGGTAAGGCTTGTAGAGGCCGTTCTTCATAAACTCAGAGAAATAGACGGAATTCGTGTCGCCGGGAGATTTTTTCACGTCCGGATCGAATATGACGATCTGCTTCAGCGACTTGCACAGCGCCTGCACCCGGCAGGCCACGTCGTACTGATACTGCTCTCCCACAAACAGATACCGTATGCCGGCATCCTCCACGATGTAGTGCACCTGCGCTTCCGAACTCGTGGCATAAAGCGGGACTGTAACCACACGGTCACGGAAAGCTCCGAAATCAACGTAAAGGCATTCCGGCATGTTCTGCGAAAATACGCCTACGTTCTCCTGCTCCTCCACGCCGAGCCCCACCAGCGCGTTTGCCACAACCTCCACCAGGTCTGAAAAATAGTTCCACGTAACCGGCTTCCAGGTTTCCGTCTTGTAGTCGCGGTACCTCAAAGCCACCTTGTCGCCGTATTTTTGCGCCTGTTTTCTGATCAATCGTGACAGATAAGTGTTTGCCATAGCCGTATGCTTTTCTTTACTTCCGTTAATGATGCAAATATAATATTTATTCCTGAAACCTGCAATCGCCCGAAACGTTTTTGCTGAACCGCACTCCGCCGGGCAACGGGATCCGAAGCCCACGGCATGGCCTGAAAGGACGCCAGCTTTCGCGCAAAACAGACCAGCGGCCGGCCTCCAAAACGGAAGGCGGCATTTTGAAGAACCGATTTTTTTGATTACCTTTGCCTTTGGCAAACAAAAAGCAAACATACACACATGACAGACATAGCATACTACACCTCGGAGGCCCTCACGCTGCTTCACGCGCTCATCGGCATACCCTCCATCAGCCGCGAAGAAGATGCTGCGGCCGACTTCCTGCAAAACTATATCGAAGAAAGCGGAATCATGACCGGACGTTCGGGGAACAACATCTGGTGCATAAGCCCGAATTTCGACACGGGCAAGCCAACCGTCCTGCTGAACTCGCACATCGACACGGTAAAGCCCGTGAGCGGATGGCGCAAGCAGCCTTTCACCCCCAAGACGGAGAACGGGAAGCTCTACGGACTGGGGAGCAACGACGCGGGAGGAAGCCTGGCCGCGCTGTTCCAGGCATACCGCTATCTGACAACCACGGAACAGAGCTACAACCTGATATTCCTCGCCTCGTGCGAAGAAGAGGTGTCGGGCAAGAACGGAATCGAGAGCGTGCTTCCCCAGCTCCCGCCGATTGCGCTGGGAGTGGTGGGCGAACCCACCGAGATGAATCCCGCCATTGCGGAAAAGGGACTGATGGTGCTTGACATCACCGCACACGGACGCTCGGGACATGCCGCCCGCGAAGAGGGCGAAAACGCCATCTACAAGATTCTTCCGGACATCGAATGGTTGCGCTCCTACCAGTTTCCGGAGGTTTCGCCCCTGCTGGGACCGGTAAAGATGAGCGTCACCCAAATCAATGCCGGAACGCAGCACAACGTGATTCCCGACGTATGCAGCGCCGTGGTCGACATCCGCACCAACGAATGCTATTCAAACCAGGAGGTGTTTGAGGAGGTATGCCGGCACATTTCCTGCGAGGCGAAAGCGCGCTCGTTCCGCCTCAACTCGTCGAGCATCCCTGCCGGCCATCCCTTCGTGAAACGCGCCGCAGAACTGGGGAAGACCCCGTTCGGCTCTCCTACCCTGTCCGACCAGGCGCTCATGCCCTTCCCTTCGGTCAAGATAGGCCCGGGCAAGTCATCCCGCTCGCACACCGCCGACGAATACATCATGGTGGGCGAAGTGGAAGAGGCCGTAGACCTCTACATCCGCCTGCTCGACGGACTGAGAATCTGAAAAAGATGTCGGCACAAGTCCGGAGGCCTGACGGCACAAGTCCGGAAACCTGACGGGCAAGAATCCTGCCCGGAAAGCTTCGGGCCTGAATCCCGGATGCAGCCGGACAAACGGAAGAGCATCAGCGCGCAATCCAAAGTTCGGGATTCAGCTTGGCGGTTTCCTTGCGAAGCTGGAAATGAAGCACGGTATTGCCGTCGGCATCGGTGTTCACCTCGCCCAGGATGTCTTTCGTCTTTACGAGGCTTCCCTTCTTCACGCGGACGGACGAAAGGTTGCAATAGACCGAGATGTAGCTTCCGTGGCGCACGAGCACGTTGGTGAGCCCGTTGTACTGGAACACCGCCGACACTTCTCCGTCGAATATGGCACGCGCGCTTGCTCCCGGCTTGCCCTTGATGTCTATGCCCTTGTTGTCGAGGCGCACGTTGCGCAAGCCTTTCACCTCGTATTTCCCGTAGTGTCCTACCACCGCATAAGGTCCCGTTATCGGCACCGGAAGAATGCCTTTGTTGCGCTCAAACACGCCCGAGAGGCGCCGGTCTTCCGAGTCTGTCCTGTAGGCCTCCATTTTGCCCGCCTTTCCGGGCGCGGCCTCCTCTTTGGGTGCATCCGCCTTCTTTCCGGCTTCCGCCGCCTTTCTCCGCGCTTCTTCCCGGGCGCGCGCCCTTGCCTTCTCCACCTCAATCTCGATCAGGCGGTCGATTTCCGCATTCAGCCTGTCGGCCGAGCGGCGCTTCTTCGAGAGTTCCGCCTGGATGCTCCTTTGCTTCTTCTGCAAGGCCTGGAGCAGTTCTTTGCGTTCTTTTTCCTGCTCTTCCAGCCTGAGCTTTTCCGCCTCTCCCTGCTTTGCCAGCTCTTCCTTGGCCTTCCGGCTCGCCACAAGCGTGTTCCGCTTGTCGGCCACCTGCTTCTGCTTGCGCTGCACCTGCATTCCCTGCAGGCGCTGGTAGTCGGCATACTCGCGCACATAGCGCAGCCTGCGGTACATCTGGCTCAGATTGTCGGCCGAGAAAACAAACATCAGCTTTTCCTGAACCGACTTGTTCTTATACATGTAGCGCACAGACTGCTCGTACTTGAGGCGCTTTTCGGCCAGTTCCTTCTGCAAGCGGGCCAGCTCCGCCCTCAGACGGCCTATCTCCAGCTGGATCGCCCTGATGTCTGCCTCGATAGCCTGCACGTATCTTTTCCGCTCTTCAATCTGCCCGGAGAGCAAGGCCAGATTGTCGAGCTGGCTCTTCACGTCTTTTCTGGCCGACTTCAGCAAGGTTTCCGACTCGGAGATCTGCCGGCGCAGTTCATTGCGCTGCTCTTCAAGCTGACGGATTTTCCTCGTAGTCTGCGCTCCGGCACCCGACACACAGAAGCAAACCAGCAATATGAGCCAAAGACGTTTCATATCCGCACGTTATTTGACCAGCATGTCCAACAATTCGCGCAGCTCCATCCTGCGGTATTTCGAAGACAAGGCGGACGAAGATTCCCAGTCGGCACTTACAGACATGCGCGAGAGCTTCATGTCGAGCGAAAAGTTCTTTGCCGGCACGCGGGCAACGATGTGCCTCGGGAAAAGCTTCCCGTCGAGCCCGGAGAAGTCGCTATAGTCCCACTCCAGCGCATAGCCGTCCATTCCGTCCAGCCCCACGCATGTTTTTTCAAGCAGGCCGCTTTCGGTTCCCGTGAAGAACTGATACGACAGGGCGCGCGAAGACTTCGGCACGAGCATCGCCCTGCTCCCCGCCGGGAACACATGGAATCGCCTCACGTCGCCCGCCTCAAGCTGGGGCTTTCCGGGGAGGAACACCTCGTTCATGAAAAGCGACTGCAAGGCATTGAAGTCGATTTCCGTCCGCAGCATCCCGCTCAACGACTCGAACGAAATCTCCACATAGCGCTTGTGCAGGCGGTCGACGGCAAGGATGCGCTCGGGAGTGATTTCCATCCGCGCCACTTCGATGCCCAGCAAGGGAGCCACAGACAGCTGGATCACCTCGCCCTTCTTCATGCGGAGCGTGGCGTTCAGGCTGGCCGACTTGCCGTCCATATCCAGGCTGAAGGCCACCTTTCCCGTCAGCGCCTGCCAGCGCGGGGCATATTCGATGACCTTTTCCAGATACTCTTCGCCCTTCAGGTTTCCGATCATCTGCGACTTTCCGGCGTGGCGCGAAGAAGAGCAGGCCGCCGCCAGAACGACAAGCGCCATGATTCCGAGATAACGTAAAAAAGATGTTTTCATTCGGCTATGTATTTTTTCAAAGCTATTTTCCGTTTCAGACGCTTCAGTTCGGCTTCGGTGCGCGGAGTGGAGCCGTCGTCCGGACTGGGGTCCATGCCTTCGGCCTTCTTCCAGTATTCCAAAGCCTTGTCTTTCTCGTCCAGCATATAATAAATATCTCCGCAATGCTCCACGATCACCTGGCTCGTGTCGCCTCCGTTCCTCATCGCCTGCTCGATGTAGATGCGCGCCTCGGTGTAGCGTTCCTTCTCGAACAGGATCCAGGCGTAAGTGTCAAGATACGTGGCGTTTTCAGGCTCCGCCTTTACCGTGCGGTAGCTCATCTCCTCCGCCTTGTCGAGGTCTTTCCGCTCTACCGAGAGGTAATAGGCATAATTGTTCAGCGTGGCGATGTTGTTCGGATTGTACACCAGCGCCGAATCATAAGCCGCATACGCTTCGGCCTTCATCTGCTTCGTGCTGTAGATGTCGCCCAGGATAGCGTAGAAGTCCGAAACGATGCCCTTGTCGCTCTTTTCGTTGACCTGCCTGATTCCCTTGCGGAACACCTCCAGCGCCTTGCCGGTATCCTTTTTCTGATAGTATGCCAGCCCCAGGTAGTAGTAGAACTCCATGGCGTCGGGATTGTATTCGAGCGCCGGAGCGGCCACTCTGACCACCTCGTCCAGATTGTTCTCGCGGATGGCATACGCCAGGAGCTGAAGGCGTGCGGGCTTGTTCTCGGGGTCGATCGAAAGAATCTGGTTGAGCACCGGAACCGACTCCTTCTCCATCTTCTTGGTAATCATGTACTGCGCGCAGAGCATGGCCAGGTCAGCGTTCGGCTGGGGACGCTCCAGAATCCGCCTGAAGAGGCCGACGATTTCCGTGCTGTCCCCGGCGGTCTGCTCCGACACCAGGATCAGCTGGCGCATAAGCTCCATCTTCGTGTCCGACGGCACGTTGTCGTTCACCAGGATCGTGTCGATCTGCGCCCGGTAGAGGCTGTCGTTGCCCGTCTTCTTGTAGTACTGGGCAAGCGAGATGACGGTGGGTGCATACCCCGGCACCTCGTTCAGGATGCGCCGGTAGGTGTCGTAAGCCTCCTGCGCCTTGCCGTTGTCAAGATACACGTCGCCCAGCATATTCTGGTAGCGCATGTCATAAGGATACTCCTTCGACAGGCTTTCTATTTCGCTGAACGCCTTCTCCTTGTCGCCCGTCTGCAGATAGCAGCGGAACTTCTCCATACTGATCTGCTCCGACTTTCCGTCGAGCTCCTCCAGGCGGTCGAGCACCTTTATCTCTTCGGGATAGCTTTTGGTCTGCCCGTAAAGGTCGACGAGCGAGATCAGAGGCTCCAGGCGCGAGGGGAACTGATGGGCCATGTCTTCATACACGGCTATGGCCTTCGGGATGTCACGCTTCTGCTGGTAATAGGCGGCCAGCGTCTGCTTGTACCAGAAATTCGACTCGTCCGAGCGCACGGCCTGCTTCATCGCCTCCTCTCCCTTCTTCTCCTGTCCCAAGGCCATGTAGAACTGGGAAATCTCATACAATGCGGCGGCCGAGCGCGGATTGATGTCCAGGCAATGGCCGTAGAGTTCGAACGCCGCGTCGAGGTCGCCCTTTTCCTTCATCCGCAGAGCCTCCAGAAAGAAATAGTCGAACTTCCGGCGCTGCTCAAAGGTCAGCGGGTCTTTTTCGTGCGCGGGCCTTGCCGCGCGCTGGTGCCCCGTAGTGCCGCAAGCCGCAAGCAGGGCCACGATGCCCGCCAGATAGAAAATCTTCCTCACCATAATCCGTAAGCTTATTTATACCGTACCCGTATGTCCGAATCCTCCGGCTCCCCGCTCCGTATCGTCAAGCGCCTCCACTTCCTGCCATTCGGCCTGCTCGTGGCGTGCGATGACCATCTGCGCGATGCGCTCGCCATCCTCGACCACGAAGTCTTCTGCCGAGAGGTTGACGAGGACAACGCATATCTCTCCCCGGTAATCCGCATCAACCGTGCCCGGAGAGTTGAGCACCGTAACGCCCTTCTTCACGGCCAGCCCGCTGCGCGGGCGCACCTGGGCCTCATAGCCCGCCGGAATGGCCGCATACAGGCCCGTAGGCACCAGACACCGCTCCAAAGGCTTCAGCACGATGGGCGCATCAATGTTCGCACGGAGATCCATGCCCGCCGACAAGCTTGTGGCATACTGAGGCAACGGATGTTTCGACTTGTTTATAATCTGTATCTTCATCTTTTCCGCCATATACGTCTTGTTTAAGAATGCGAATTTACA
This sequence comes from Bacteroides sp. ET225, assembly GCF_024733745.1. Taxonomy (NCBI): domain Bacteria; kingdom Pseudomonadati; phylum Bacteroidota; class Bacteroidia; order Bacteroidales; family Bacteroidaceae; genus Bacteroides; species Bacteroides sp. ET225. Next base: position 33,525 of record NZ_JANRHN010000004.1, read on the forward strand.
CATTCCGCGGAATTAATGGCGCCATTTACCATTTTTTTATATTTTTGCAATCAAGTTTTGGATTTACCCTTTCAAACAAAAGCACTGACAATGAACTGGAAACAACTTCTATCGAACAAACGCTTCGGGCTTGAGAACCTGCACGAGAAACGGAAAGAGGACCGCACCGAATTCCAGCGCGACTACGACCGGCTGATCTTCTCGGCCCCGTTCCGCCGCCTGCAGAACAAGACCCAGGTGTTTCCGCTTCCCGGGAGCATCTTCGTGCACAACCGCCTGACCCATAGCCTGGAAGTTTCGTGCGTGGGACGCTCGCTGGGAAACGAAGTCGCCGCCGAGCTTCTGAAGAAGCACCCCGCGCTTTCAGACACGCACATCACAGAGATAGGCTCCATCGTGTCGGCCGCATGCCTTGCCCACGACCTGGGGAACCCCCCCTTCGGGCACTCGGGCGAGAAGGCCATCGGCACCTACTTCTCCGAGGGGAAGGGCATGGCGCTCCGCCCGCTCCTGACGGACGCGGAATGGGAAGACCTGATTCATTTTGAGGGCAACGCCAACGCCTTCCGCCTGCTCACCCACCAGTTCCAGGGCCGGCGCCCCGGAGGGTTCGTCATGACCTACTCCACGCTGGCGTCCATCGTGAAGTATCCGTTCTCTTCGCGCCTTGCCGGAGCGAAACAGAAGTTCGGCTTCTTCCTGAGCGAGGAGGACGACTTCAGGCGGATAGCCGACGAGCTGGGCATCAAGCGGCTCAGCAAAGAGGGAGAGCCCCTGCGCTATGCCCGCCACCCGCTGGTGTATCTGGTGGAAGCCGCCGACGACATCTGCTACCAGATGATGGACATAGAGGATGCGCACAAGCTGAAAATCCTCACCACCGAGCAGACCAGGGACCTGTATTGCCGGTTCTTCACGCCGCACCGCATGGAAAGGGTGGAAAAGATATGCAGCATGGTTGACGACACGAACGAGCAGATAGCCTACCTGCGCTCGTCGGCCATCGGGGTGCTGATAAGCGAATGCGTGCGGACGTTTGCAGACAACGAGGAAAGCATCCTGGAAGGAGAGTTCGAGGGCACCCTCATCGCCCACCTCTCCGACCACGTAAGGGAGGCATACAGGCACTGCTCGCAGACGGCCTTCGACAAGATCTACTTCTCGAAGGATGTGGTAGACATCGAGCTGGCCGGCTTCCAGGTCATCACCACCCTCATCGACCTGATGATCGACGCGGTGCGCTATCCCGAAAAGGCCTACTCGCAGCTGCTGATCAACCGCGTGTCGAGGCAGTACGAAATCCAGGCTCCGACGCTCTACGCCAGAATCCAGGCCGTGCTCGACTACATTTCGGGGATGACCGACGTGTACGCGCTCGACCTGTACCGGAAAATCAACGGGAACAGCCTGCCGGCGGTGTGATTCCGCCTCCGGGAGGGGGACTTCAGCGCTCTCGCACCTCCCACTTCTCGATTCCCCGGAGCGCATTGCTGAAGTTCACCCCCACCTTGAAAAGCTTCCGCGGGTCGGAGGCGAAAGGAAGGGCATAATTTCGCTCCTCTATCTGGCGGAGGGCGCCTTCTGCCGTGCCTTCGAGCTTGAACTCCATCACGTAGATGTACTTCTCGGTCTGAAGGACAAGATCGATCCGCCCCCGGGAAGTATGGTATTCCACCTGCGTGAAGAAGCCCATCAGCTTGAACACGATGAAAAGCACGTTCTGATAATGGAGTTCCAGATCGCGGGCGAGCTCGTAGGGGGTGTCTGCAAAGAAGCTCTGGAGGCGGCGCATGAACGAACCGACGTTTCCGCTTTCCACATCGCGCACAAACTGGCTTATCCGGAAAATGCTCTCGGACTTGCGTATCGGAGCATAATAAGGAAGCAGGAAACTCATAAAGCCCTTCTCCACCTCTTCGTTCGGGAAGCCCAGGCGGTACAGGCCGAAACGCGCGTCGTAGCCCTTTATCGTCAGATAACCGCTCTGATAGAGTATGGGAACCGGATTGTCTTTCATCGTATCGACACTGCCCAGCACATCCGAGGTGGTCTGCTCGTCCGACAAGGCATACAAGTCATAGCGGCATTCCTTCAGCATCTCTGCCAGAAACGTAGGCGTGCCCGTTTCAAACCAGTAGCTTCCGAACCTGCGCCTGAAGAATGTATTGAGCAGGCTGAACGGATTGTAGATGTCCTCGCATTCAGGAGTGAAATGATAGCCGTCATACCATTCCTTCAGCTTTCTGAAAGCATCCTCATCCGCCATTCCGTTGGCGTCGGCCAGCAGATGAATGTCGTCCGCAAAATTATGCGCAAGTTCCTTTTCCGTGATGCCGCATACAGAAGCATACTGCCCGTCCATCGAGATGTCTATCAGATTGTTCAGATCGCTGAACACGCTCACCTTGCTGAACTTCGTAACTCCCGTAAGCAAGGCAAAGCGGATATAGGGGTCGCAGCTTTTCAGCACGCCGTAAAAGGCCTTGAGCGTGTTCCGGTAATCAGTCTGCAGGGAATCGTTGCCTATGGACTGGAGAAGAGGCTTGTCGTATTCGTCAACCAGTATCACCGCGTTGTGCCCCGTCTTCTCGGCCGCGCGCTGCACCACCCCCTGAAAGCGCAGGGAAAGCGAGGTTTCAGCCTCTTCCCGGCCGTATTCCTTCTCCCATTTGGTCAGGGCAGCGTTCAGGATGTCGGCCAGACTTTGGGGCGTTTCGTATTTCTGCGAGTTCAGGTCGAGGTGAAACACCGGATATTCCGTCCATTCCCGTTCCAGACGCTCCATGGCAAGTCCGGCAAACAGCCCTTTCTTTCCCAGGAAGTAAGCCTCGAGCGTAGACACAAGCAGACTCTTGCCGAACCGGCGCGGGCGGCTCAGAAAATAGTGCTTTCCGGTTGTCGCCAAACGGTACACCAGGGAAGTCTTGTCCACATAAACATATCCGTCCTCACGGATTCTTTCGAAACTCTGTATGCCTATCGGATAAAGTCTGCTCATAACGCTTGAACTTGAACGGTTGGGAGGGCAAAGATAAAAAATTATACGGCGCGTGCAAAGCCTCCGGGGGGGTCACCCGTTGTCCTTCTGGCGGATTTCCACGCGGCGTATTTTTCCGCTGATGGTCTTGGGCAGCTCGTCGACGAACTCGATGACGCGCGGATACTTGTAGGGAGCCGTGACGCGCTTCACGTGGTCCTGAAGCTCCTTTACCAGCTCGGGGCCCGCCTTCGGCCTGTATTCCTTCGACAGGACGATGGTGGCCTTCACCACCTGCCCCCGGATTTCGTCGGGCACGCCCGTAATGGCACACTCCACCACGGCGGGATGCGTCATCAGCGCGCTTTCCACCTCGAACGGCCCGATGCGGTAGCCCGAGCTTTTGATCACATCGTCGGCGCGCCCCACAAACCAGTAGTAGCCGTCCTCGTCGCGCCAGGCCACATCGCCGGTATAGTACACTCCGTCGTGCCACGTGGCCTTGGTCAGCTCCGGATCGCGGTAGTATTCCTTGAACAGGCCCAGCGGCTTTCCCTTGCCGGTGCGCACCACAATCTGCCCCTGCTCGCCGTCTTCGGCCGGACGCCCGTCGGGCTTGAGCAGGTCGATGTCGTACTGCGGGTTGGGCACGCCCATGCTTCCCGGCTTCGGCTCCATCCACGGGAAGGTGGCGAGCGTGAGCGCAGTTTCGGTCTGCCCGAACCCCTCCATCAGGCGGATGCCCGTAATCTTCTTGAACGTTTCATAAACGGAATAGTTCAGCGCCTCGCCCGCCGTAGTGCAGTACTCCAGCGAAGAGAGGTCGTACTTGCTCAGGTCTTCCCGGATCAGGAAGCGGTAGATGGTGGGAGGGGCGCAGAGCGAAGTGATGCGGTAGTCGTGGATTTTCTGGAGGATGTCGGCCGGAGTGAACTTCTCATGGTCGTACACGAAGATGTTCGCCCCCGCGATCATCTGCCCGTAGAGCTTCCCCCACACGGCCTTTCCCCATCCCGTGTCGGCGATGGTGAGATGGAGGCTGTTCTCGTTCAGGTTGTGCCAGTAGCACCCCGTGGCGATGTGCCCCAGGGGATAGGTGAAGTCGTGCGCCACCATCTTCGGCTCGCCGGTTGTTCCGGAGGTGAAGTACATGAGCGAGATGTCGCCGTTGGCGTTCGCGTGTGCCGGCCGCACAAACGGGGCTGCGCTTTCAATGCCCTTGTGGAAGTCTTCGAACCCTTCCGGACATTCGGGGCCCACGCTCACCAGCTTCTCCACGGTGGGCGATTCGGGCATGGCGTCGGCGATGTGCTTCGTGATGACCGGCTCTCCGGCGGCCACAATGGCCTTGATGCCTGCGGCCTGACACCGGTAAACAATATCTTTCTTGGTGAGCAGATGGGTGGCGGGAATGGTGACCGCCCCGATTTTGTGAAGGGCGATGATGGAGAACCAGAACTCATAGCGGCGCTTCAGGATCAGCATCACGCGGTCGCCCTTTCCGATGCCGATGCGCTGGAAGTAGGACGCCGTCATGTCGGTATACCGCTTCAGGTCGGCGTATGTAAACTGGATATGCTCTCCCTTGTCGTTCGTCCAGAGCAGGGCCTTCTTTTCCGGACGCTCTTCGGCCCATGCGTCCACCACATCATACCCGAAATTGAAGTTTTCGGGCACCTTTATCTTGAAATTTTTGATGAAATCTTCCTGCGAAGTGAAGTGTGTCTGTTCAAGAAATCTCTCTAGCATAATATCCTTTTCCTTATTTTTAGTTACTGCATAATGACGGCCAAGAACTTCACCGTCTTTCCGTCGAGCGCCTTCATGCCGTGAGGCAGGGAAGAGTCGAAATAAAGGCTGTCGCCCTCGTTCAGCACCAGGTCTTTCCCGTTGATGCTCAGAAGCATGCGGCCTTCAATCACCAGATTGAACTCTTGCCCGCCATGCGTGTTGTAATATATCGGTGTGTCATCGGGCTTGGGCTCCACCGTCACGATAAACGGGTCGGCGATACGCCCCCGGAAACCCGAGGCGAGCGACTGGTACTTGTAGGCTTTGGTCCGCTCCACGGAGATGCCCGTGCCTTTGCGGGTGAGGAAATAGGAGTTCATCTTCGGTTCTTCGCCGAACATCAGCACGTCGAGCGGAATCTCGAACCGGCGGGCGATCTGCTGCAAGGTGCTGACCGCGATGTCATGCTCGCCCGATTCTATCCGGCGGTACTCGTCGGCCGTCATCCGGCATCTGTCCGCCATCTCTTCTATTGTCAGGTCAAGCGCGTCGCGCAGGCCTCCGATGCGTTCGGCAATCTGTCTTATCTGTTCGTCCATAGTGTTATTCTGTTAGTTCCTGCCAAAAATACGAAAGATTCTGATACGGAAAAGCAAAAAAGCAGGAAAAAAGTTTCAGAAAGAACCATTTCGCTTGAAAGAATGAAAGCAATCGCATAACTTTGCGCGAAAAAAGCAGGAATGATCAAACAAGACTATCTGATACGGATGATCCAGCAGGTGATTTCGGCCATCGTGGAATCGCTTCTGCGCCGCAAGCCCATGCGGAAGCAGGAATGGGAGGAATACGACGGCATGGCACGCCAGATTCTCGGATTCTCTGCCGAGGAGCTCAAGACGATGGACATCAGCGATGTGCTCGGCCGGTATGACGGCGACAAGGACCGCATGGACAAAATCGAACTGGCAGCCATGGTGCTCCTGAAGATAGCGGACGAAACGGAAAGCGACCCGGAGCTGAAGGCCAAGTTCCGCCGGGACGGAACGGAGCTGCTGGAATACGTGCAGCGCAACGGGCATACGTATTCGCTCCAGCGGGAGATGCTGGTCGCGATGCTGAGGGGGCGCTGATGCCTCATTGGACGAGCCTGAGCGAAACCGGCACTACAAACCTCACCCTCACAGGCTTCCCGTTATGTCTGCCCGGAATCAGTTTTGGCAGACTTCTGAGGGCACGCACGGCTCTTTTGTCCCAAAACGGATTCCACGACCTCAACACCTCTATGTCAGATATCGAACCGTCCTTATTGATTACGCATTGCAGAATTACATGTCCATACATATGGCCCACCTCAACCGGCCCAATCTTCGTCAGCTCCTCCCGGATATCCATCAGCATCTTTCCCCATCCGCCGGGATATTGAGGCATCTCCTCCACTTCGTCACAAAGATAAACCGTGTCGGGCACGGCACAAGTATCTGCCTCATTGATACCGACAAGTTCCCTTTCATCCGCCTCCCCTGAGCAAGTCCGCAAAGCCTGTGCGTTCAGGAGGCCGGCGCACAGACAGAGGGCTGCAATCAGCCCGGTGCGGAAGCGGTTCTTCATACTATCTTTTCTTACCATACCCTAAATATGACCATTGTTACATACCGCACTCTCACAACCTTTCCTTTCTGACGGCCCGGAGTCCATCGGGGCATGCTTTCGATGATGCGGACCGCCTCCTTGTTCAGAGGAGGGTCTAATCCCTTCAAGATTTCTATATCACTCAACGAGCCGTCTTTGTTCACTATAAATTGGACAATGACTCTTTCAAGGGAAGGATAACAACCCAATGATGCATATTCTTCGGGAAGCCGCTGGTTTCTTGCGATATATTCGAGCATCTTTTTAAACCCGCCGGGAAATTGCGGCTCCTCCTCCACTTCGTCACAAAGATAAACCGTGTCGGGCACGGCACAGGTATCTGCCTTGGCGGCAGAAACGAGTTCCTTTTCATTCGCCCTCCCTGAACAAGTCCGCAAAGTCAGTATGCCCAGGAGGCCGGCACACAGACAGAGGGCTGCAATCAGCCCGGTGCGGAAGCGGTTCTTCATGTTCTCACATCAGATTAAGCCTTACAAATATAGCGGAATTACCGGACAATCCAAAGCAAGTGTCGGGAAAACAAGGGTTCAGGAAAACAGCCCGCCAAGAAAATCCCCTGCTCCGGAAGCCACGCTTATGCCCAGCCTCACCAGCCAGCAGATAACCGCGCAGCAGGCCGCGATGAGAAGTGCCATCCGGAACGCGTTCCGGTTCACCCTCCCGATGATTTCCCTGTCACCCTCCACGAAACCGACAATCAGTCTGAAGTTCTGCAGGTAGCCGCGGTTGAACACATCGATGACGTTGCCTATCCAGAACGGAACCAGCCCCAACGCCACATCGCGCAGGGTGTTGAATATCACCGCAAGCGTCAACGGGAGGGAGCGCACCTGGAATATGCTTACATAAAGGAACGGAACGGCAAGCACGGACGAGAGGAAATCGCCCGCTCCAGGCAGAAGACCGATTATCGGGTCGAGGAAATACCTGTCCATCCACCGGGCTATAATCCTGATTGAGCGGTAGGCAAGCGACCGCTCGATGCGGAGGCGACGCTCCGGCCGGATTCTGCAGTTCTGTGGCTTTTCCATGAGCCTCCCCGCCCCCTACTCCAGATACAGATAATCGTAGTGCACCAGCGGCTTCTGGCCGTGCTTTCCCAGCATCCGGCGCGCCTCGTCCGAGTCCACGCCCACGCGCCCCACGCCGATCAGCCCGCCGTCTTCGCCGGTTATCCGCACGATGTCGTCTTTCTCGAACTCGCCCTTCACCTCGGCCACGCCCACGGGGAGGATGCTCACGGCCCTGTCGCCCCTCACGGCGTCTGCCGCCTTCCGGTTCAGCCTCAGCTCGCCCTTGGCGAACCCCTCGCTGTGTGCAATCCACTTCTTCACGCTCGACACTCCCCCGTCTGAAGGCACGAAGCGCGTGCACACCGTGGTTTCGGGCCGCAGCATCAGGTCGGTCAGGATGTTGTCCCGCTTTCCGTTGGCGATGATTACGGTGATTCCCTCGTCCGCCACTTTCCGCGCGATGGTCGTCTTGGTGAGCATCCCTCCCCGTCCGAAGCCCGACTTCTCGGTGCGGATGTAGTCGGACAGGTCTTTTCCGTGCTCCACCGTGCGTATCACCTCCGTGCCGGGGTCGGAGGGGGAGCCGTTGTAGATGCCGTCGATGTTACTCAGGATGATGAGCGCCTGCACGCCGAGCATCGAGGCCACCAGTCCCGAAAGCTCGTCGTTGTCGGTAAACATCAGCTCGGTCACGGACACGGTGTCGTTTTCGTTGACGATCGGGATGACCCCGTTCTCCAGCATCACGCGCATACAGCTGCGCTGGTTCAGGTAGTGGCGGCGCGTGGCGAAGCTCTCCTTCGCGGTCAGCACCTGCCCCACGGCGATGCCGTGCTCGCGGAACAGCTCGTAGTAGCGGTTTATCAGCTTGGCCTGCCCCACGGCCGAGAAGAGCTGGCGCTGCTCCACGCTGTCCAGCTTGCGCGCCGGCTTCAGTTCGCTCCGTCCCGAGGCCACGGCTCCCGAAGACACCAGCACGACTTCCACTCCGTTTTTGTGAAGCTCGGCCACCTGGTCGACCAGGGCCGACATGCGCGTCACGTCCAGCGTGCCGTCCTTGCGCGTCAGCACGTTGCTTCCTATCTTCACGGCTATGCGGTTGAATTGATACTCCATCGTTTGTCAGTTTTTCGGTTATATGCCTGCAAATATACGGTTTATGGGGGAGATACGCAAAAAACACACTCAACTCCTCACCCTCGGAGAAGCTTATATGAAGAAGAGGATTTTCTGAAGGAGGCGGTGTCAAGATGAAGCTCTGTTTTCATTTGTCATCCTGAACGCCTGCATCCACGCAGATGTGAGATTGGCTTAATGCCAGACGGTGTTTCTTCTCCCTTACGGTCGTCAGAATAACAGGAGAGATAAGGATAATCCGTCATTGGTAACGCTGTTTCTTCGCTATGCTACCAATGATATTCACTTTTGACAGTCATATCCTAATACTGCCCCGGCCTCCCTCCTCACTTCTCCTGCCCTTTCGGAAGCTCCGAACGGATATTTTCAGTAAATTTGCACGCAAAAACAAGAAAAACGACAATCCGATATGGTCAAGGCAATCTTCTTCGACATAGACGGCACGCTGGTTTCATTCCGCACGCACGCCGTCCCCCAGTCCGCCCGCGACGCCCTGAAAGAACTGCGCGCCCGGGGAGTGAAAACGTTCATCGCCACCGGACGCCCGAAGCAGCTGATGATGGAAGCGGCGGGCGACCTGGAGTTCGACGGCTACATCACGCTCAACGGGGTGCACTGCTTCACCGCCGGCAACCGCGACATCTACAGGAGCCGGATTCCGGAAGACGACGTGGAGCGTCTGATAGCCTACTCGCACAGCCATCCCGAAACTCCCTTCGTGTTTGTACACGACGACACATGGTTCATCACCCGTGTGGACGAAACGGTAAGGGAGGTGGCAGCGCTCATCGAAATCGACATCCCGCCCGTGCGCCCGGCCGAATACGCCAGGGGCAAGGAAATCATGCAGATCATGGGATACTTCCCCGAAAAAGACGACGGGGAAATGTTCTCGCGCACGCTGAAGCACTGCACGCCCATGCGCTGGTATCCGCTCTTTGCCGACATCATTGCCGCCGGAAACAGCAAGAGCCACGGCATAGACAAGGTGCTGGAATACTACGGAATCAGCCTGGAAGACACGATGGCCTTCGGCGACGGGGGAAACGACATACCCATGCTCTCGCACGTGAACATAGGCGTGGCCATGGGCAATGCCTCCGAGAAGGTGCAGGCCGCGGCCGACTATGTAACCTCGTCCGTTGACGAGGACGGCATCGCCAATGCCCTGCGCCGCTTCGGCCTCATCGGGGGCTGAGGCCTGCCGCCCTTCAGCGGAGCGTCAGGCGGGCAAGATAGTCGTAGTGCTCTCCGCTCTGAACCTTTTCGGCTCTGAAGCCGTATTGCGAGGCGTAGAGCGAAAGCGTGCCGAAATCGATGTAAAGCCAGTCGAAAGGATCTCCCTTCACGTTCTTGTACTGCATCCGGAAGTCCACCTGCCCGTAATAGTCCGCGGCGAGGTCGACCGCAAAGCTCCCGTCCCCGTCCTCAAAAAGATAGCGGAGGTCGCTCGAGTCCATCAGCACGCATCCTCCGGGAGCCAGGAGCTGCTTCATGCGCCTGAAGAACGCCCCGATGTTTTCAAGCCTCCCGATGATGCCCGAACCGTTCATCAGCATCAGCACCGTGTCGAACTGTCCGGCAAGGCGGGGGTCGAACAGGTTCACGAGCCGCGCGTCCAGTCCGCGCGCGCGCATCACCTCCACCGCCAGGGGGGAGATGTCTGCCGGCAGGGCGTCTTTTCCCATCTCCTTCAGGGCGAGCGTATGGCATCCGCTTCCGGCTCCCACATCAAGGATAAGGCCGCCGGCAAGCTGGAGAGCCTTCTGTTCGAGCGCAGGCATTTCCGGATAGGTGCGGAAAAGCCCGGCCACGGGAATTTCGTCTTCGTCGAACTGCGACGAGAACACCCTGAGCCTCCCGGCTTTCCCCGTGCTGTAATAGTCGCGGATGGCGGCTCCCATCGGGTCTTTTTCGGGAGCCAGGCAAGTTGTATCTGTCGTCATCGTCTGCGGGTTATTTCAGGTGAAGTCTTATCGGCTTGAGCGGGTTCCCCTCCTTGTCCACGGGATAGAGGGCCTGTTCCGCCTCCAGTTCGGCGGCCATGGCATCCACCATCTCCGCCAGACGCTCCACATCGGCGGTAGCAAGGTTATGCACCTCAAACGGGTCTTTCTTCAGGTTATACAGCTCGCACACGGGGCGGTCGGGCATCAGGGGATTGTAGTAGTAGATCAGCTTCCAGTCCCCGTCGCGGTAGGTGGTGAAATAGCTTCCCCGGTGCTCGTGGGGGAAGTGCATCAGGAACTTCTCCTGACGGCTCCCGTTCTTCTTTCCCTCCAGCTGCACAGACAGGTCTGTCCCGTCGAGCACATAGCCTTCGGGGGCTTTCACTCCCGCAAGGGCAAGCAGGGTGGGATAAATGTCCATCACGGTTCCCATCTGCGTCTGTATGCTTCCGGCAGGTATCGGAAGCTCTTTCTGGAAGCGGTTTCTCCCGTCGGGCTTCGCCCAGCAGGCGATGAAGGGGACGCGCACGCCTCCTTCGTATTCGCTTCCCTTCTTCCCTCGCAGGGGAGCCGACGAGGTGTATCCCTTCTCGTCGCCCAGGGGAGCGTCCGAACCGTTGTCGCCGAGGAAGATGACCAGCGTATTCTCCGCCTCTCCTATTTCTTCCAGGTGGTCCATCATGTCGCCCAGCGACTTGTCCATTCCCTCGATCAGGGCGGCAAAAGCTCTTGCCGCGGGCGATTTGCCGGGGTCCGTATAGTTTCCGATAAACCGCTTGTCGACTTCAAAGGGCGCATGGACGGCATAGTGGCCCATATAGAGGAAGAAGGGCTTTCCCGCTCCGACCGCCTTGTCGATCTGCTCGTTCGCCTCGAAGGTCAGGGCGTCGCTCAGGAAGGTAGCGGTTCCGTGATACTTCTCCAGTCCGGGCACGGCACGCGCCTTGTTTCCGCTGATGTTTCCGTATCCCGCCTCGCCGTAATAGCTTCCGGGCTGGCCGATGGAGGACCCTGCGATGCTCACGTCAAAGCCGAGATTCCCGGGGTTCTCTCCCTCGCTCCCGATGGGCCCGAAGTGTGCCTTCCCCACCTGTATCGTCCGGTATCCGGCCTTCCGGAGCATCTTGGGCAGGGTGGGCACCTGGCTTGATATTCCCTGCCAGTTCCACTCGGGAGGCCCGAAGGGGGTGCGGTTGTTGTCTTCCGAGTTTATCCAGTTGGTGGTGCGGTGCCGGGCCGCGTTCTGCCCCGTCATGATGGACGCGCGCGAGGGCGAGCTTACGCTCTGCGCATAGAAGGTGGAGAAACGGATGCCCTGCCTTGCCATCCGCTCCATATTGGGAGTCCGGTACCAGTCGTTCAGGGGATAGCGTCTGGCGTTCCCGTCCCCGTCGGTCAGAAAGGGGAGCGATGTGTCCATCAGCCCCATGTCGTCCACCAGAAACAAAACGATGTTCGGGCGTTCCTGCGCAAAAGCGAACTGTCCCGCACACAACGAAAGGAATAAACACGCATTTCTTTTCATATCATACAAACTTTTTTCATGAATGGTCGTTACTGCTTTTAACTTTCCACAAATATACTGTTTTTTTGCACAAGCTTCCCTCACTCATCAAAAACAAATGCTTATTTTTGCGGCCGGGGAATCTCCATTCAATTAAAATCACATTTTGAAAGACATGAAAATCTCAAAGCAACCAATCATTATCTGCTGGCTCGTGATGCTATGGGCGATGCCGGCATCAGGCATCTCAGGAAACGTTTATCCTTTCGAGGGACTGGACACGCTCGGCAACCGCCTCCAGAAGGTCTATTCGCCCGGAGTGCGGGCCAGCTGGCTGGGCGAGTCGTCTTATTTCTGGTACGAAAACCGCGAACGCAAGGGAACCGCATTCTATCTCGTAGACGCCGCAAGCGGAAAGAAGCGGCAGGCAGACACGCGCGAAGGGCTGGCCGCATACCTGGAAGACCGCCCCGAACTGGCCGCGCTCCTCAAGGGGCAGGCGCCCCAAGCCCGGCAGCAGGGCGCGCCCGCGGAAGAAGGCGTTTCGCCCGACGGGAAATGGAAAGCGTTCATCCGGAACAGCAACGTATACCTGGCTTCGCTCACCGACAAGGATGCGGCTCCGGTGATCCTGAGCAACGACGGAGCGCCGGGATTTGCCTACGGCCAGCTCCGCTGGTCGCCCGACTCGAAGAAGCTGGCCGCAATGAAGGTGCGCGAGGTGAAGGAAAGGCAGATACCGCTGCTCGAGTCGGCGCCCGAATCGCAGCTCCAGCCCAAGCTCCGGTGGATCAACTATGCAAAGCCGGGCGACGTGCTTCCCGTGAGCCTCCCCGCCCTCTTCGACGTGGAGAACATGAAGCAGATTCCGCTGGACACAAGGCCCTACGAACACCAGTTCGCCCTCTTCTTCACCGGCTGGAGAGCCGACAGCAGGAGCTACACCTTCGAGTTCAACCAGCGCGGGCACCAGCGCTACATCGTGGGCGAGGTGCGCGCCGACAACGGGGAGATACGCAGACTGGTAGACGAAAAGTCGGAAACCTTCATCGACTATACCCGCAACTTCCGCCATGACATAGCCGACGGGAAGGAAATCATCTGGCTCTCGGAGCGCGACGGGTGGAAGCACCTGTATCTCATCGACGGAACGGACGGAAGCGTGAAGGCGTGCATGACCCCGGGCGAATGGGTGGTGCGCAGGGTGGTGCACGTAGACGAGGACGCACGCCAGGTGTTCTTCATGGCATCGGGCATGAACAGGAAAGAAGACCCCTACAACATGCATCTCTGCAGGGTGGGCTTTGACGGGACGGGGCTGGCCGACCTGACGCCCGAAAACGCCAACCACACGGTTTCGTTCTCGGCCGACAGAAGCCGGTTTGTCGACGTGTATTCCCGTCCCGACATGCCTCCCGTCAGCGTCCTGCGCGACGGGCAGACCGGAAAGGTAGTCGCCGAACTCGAAAGATGCGACGTTTCCGAACTCCTGGCCGGGGGATGGGTGATGCCCGAAGTGTTCCACGCAAAGGGAAGGGACGGAAAGACCGACATCTGGGGAACCATCTTCCGCCCCGCCAACTTCGACCCGAACAAGAAATACCCGGTTGTGGAGGACATCTATGCAGGCCCGCACGACTCGTTCGTCAACAAGAACTTCTCGGCCTTCGAATATTACATCACCCCGCTCGTGGAGCTGGGATTCATCGTTGTGAAGATTGACGGGATGGGAACCAACAACCGCTCGAAGGCGTTCCACGACGTGTGCTGGAAGAACCTGAGGGACAGCGGATATCCCGACCGCATCCGCTGGATCAAGGCCGCCGCAAGAAAATACCCCTACATGGACACCTCGCGCGTGGGAGTGTACGGATGGTCGGCCGGAGGGCAGAGCGCGCTGGGAGCCCTCCTGTTCTTCAACGATTTCTACAAGGCCGCCGTGTCCTTCTGCGGATGCCACGACAACCGGATGGACAAGATCTGGTGGAACGAGCAATGGATGGGATATCCGGTGGACGAATCATACAGCCGCTCTTCAAATGTCGACAACGCCCATCTCCTGAAGGGCGACCTGCTCATCATCAACGGAGAGCTGGACGACAACGTAGACCCGGCATCCTCCCTGCAGGTGGTCAAGGCGCTGATGAAGGCCGGAAAGATGTTCGAGCAACTCTACCTCCCGGGAAGAACCCACAGCCTGGGGCAGAAGTTCGAGGTGTACCGGATGTATGACTTCTTCGTAAGAAAGCTGAGAGACTGACCGCCCAAGTGCGCAGGCTTCGCCCGTGAAACCGGACGGAGCCTGCGCCCGTTTCACGGGATGCAGAGGCGCGCGCATCTCCGCCCGGACAAGCCTCCGCAAAAAAATCCATAAAAAAAAGCGCGAAACTGCATATTATTTCAATATAATCCGTATATTTGCGGCGTTTAAAGAATAATTATGCAATGAAGAACAAGAACAGCAGACTTGATTCAATCAAAATGATCATCTCAAGCAAGGAAGTGGGCAGCCAGGAAGAGCTTCTGAACGAACTTGCAAAGGAAGGTTTCCAGCTCACGCAGGCTACCCTCTCGCGCGACCTGAAACAGCTGAAAGTGGCCAAGGCCGCCAGCATGAACGGGAACTACGTGTATGTCTTGCCCAACAACACGATGTACAAACGCATGACCGACCCCCAGCGCGCAAGCGAGATGCTCCGCCACAACGGCTTCGTGTCTGTCGAGTTCTCCGGAAACATCGCCGTGATAAAGACACGCCCCGGGTATGCAAGCAGCCTGGCCTACGACATAGACATGCACAATTTCTATGAAATAATCGGGACCATCGCAGGCGATGACACCATCATGCTGGTTATCCGCGAAAACATCTCGCGCACGGACGTGCTTGACGCCCTGTCAACCATCATACCGAATATAAACCATATATAATAATCATAGAAGAACAAGAATGGAACCGAATAAACAAATTGATGTAATGGTAGCCGACGCCTCGCACGAGGCATACGTTGACACGATTCTGGAAACAATCAGAGAAGCAGCCAAGGTGCGCGGCACGGGTATCGCCGAACGCACGCACGAATACGTGGCTACCAAGATGAAGGAAGGAAAAGCGATCATCGCCCTCTGCGGGGATGATTTTGCCGGATTCACTTACATCGAATCATGGGGAAACAAGCAGTATGTGGCTACATCGGGACTGATCGTACACCCGAAGTACCGCGGGCTCGGACTGGCCAAGCGCATCAAGCACGCTTCGTTCACGCTGGCGCGGCTCCGGTGGCCGAAAGCCAAAATCTTCAGCCTCACCTCGGGCGCGGCCGTCATGAAAATGAACACCGAATTGGGCTATGTGCCGGTGACCTTCAACGAGCTGACCGACGACGACGCATTCTGGAAAGGATGCGAGGGCTGCATCAACCATGACATCCTCATGGCTAAAAAGCGCAAGTTCTGCATCTGCACGGCCATGCTCTACGACCCGGCCCTGCACACGGACGACAAGCACAACAATTTTTAAGACTAAACCCGAAAAACATATCAATCATGGAAGAAAAGAAGAAAGTGGTCGTTGCTTTCAGCGGCGGACTGGATACATCGTTCACCGTCATGTATCTGGCAAAAGAAAAAGGATATGAAGTGTATGCCGCCTGTGCCAACACCGGCGGATTCAGCGCCGAACAGCTCAAGAAGAACGAAGAAAACGCCTACAAACTGGGGGCCGTGAAATATGTAACGCTCGACGTGACTCAGGAATACTACGAGAAGAGCCTGAAATACATGATCTTCGGAAATGTGCTGCGCAACGGAACCTATCCCATATCGGTCAGCTCTGAACGCATCTTCCAGGCTCTGGCCATCGCACGCTATGCCAACGAAATCGGCGCACACGCCATCGCCCACGGCTCGACGGGAGCCGGAAACGACCAGGTGCGCTTCGACATGACTTTCCTTGTCATGGCGCCGGGAGTGGAAATCATCACACTGACCCGCGACATGGCGCTCAGCCGCGACTATGAAATCAACTACCTGAAGGAACACGGCTTTGAGGCGGACTTCACCAAGCTGAAATATTCATACAACGTGGGCATCTGGGGAACATCCATCTGCGGAGGCGAAATCCTCGACTCGGCACAAGGACTTCCGGAAAGCGCCTACCTGAAGCAGGTCACCAAGGACGGAAGCGAACAGGTGAAGCTGGAATTCAAGAAAGGCGAGCTGTATGCCGTAAACGGAGAAGTGTTCGACGACAAGATCAAGGCCATCCAGAAGGTGGAAGAAATCGCAGCACCCTATGGAATCGGACGTGACATGCACGTGGGCGACACCATCATCGGCATCAAGGGACGTGTGGGCTTTGAAGCCGCCGCTCCGATGCTGATTATCGGCGCACACCGCTTCCTCGAGAAGTACACGCTGAGCAAATGGCAGCAGTACTGGAAGGACCAGGTGGCGAACTGGTACGGAATGTTCCTCCACGAAAGCCAGTACCTGGAGCCGGTGATGCGTGACATCGAAGCCATGCTGACCGAATCGCAACGCAACGTGAACGGAACGGCCATCCTTGAACTCCGCCCGTATTGCTTCTCTACCGTGGGGGTGGAATCGGAAGATGATTTGGTAAAGAACAAGTTCGGCGAATACGGCGAAATGCAGAAAGGCTGGACGGCCGAGGATGCGAAAGGCTTCATCAAGGTGCTCTCCACCCCGCTCCGCGCTTATTATGCCAACCATAAGGACGAACTTATCTAAGACACGGTCGGACTATGATAAAAGCGGGCATTATAGGAGGCGCAGGATATACGGCAGGCGAACTTATCCGCCTGCTGCTGAACCATCCTGACGCAGAAATCAAATTCATAAACAGCTCGAGCAACGCGGGAAACAAGATTACGGACGTGCATGAAGGGCTGTACGGCGAAACGGATCTGGTGTTCACGGACGAGCTTCCGCTGGACGAAGTGGATGTAGTGTTTTTCTGCACGGCGCATGGCGACACGAAGAAGTTCATGGATTGCCACAACGTGCCGGAAAATCTTAAAATCATCGACCTTTCGATGGATTACCGTATCGCAAGTCCCGAACACGACTTCGTGTACGGACTTCCGGAGCTGAACCGCCGGACCATCTGCCAGAGCAGGCACGTGGCCAATCCGGGTTGCTTTGCCACCTGCATCCAGCTGGGCCTGCTCCCATTGGCAAAGCACCTGCTGCTGAACGGTGACATCATGGTGAACGCCATCACGGGAAGTACGGGAGCGGGAGTAAAGCCGGGACCGACCAGCCATTTCAGCTGGCGCAACAACAATATCAGCATCTACAAGCCGTTCGTGCACCAGCATGTGCCCGAAATCAGGCAATCGCTCAAACAGCTTCAGAACAGCTTCGACTCTGAAATCGACTTCATCCCCTACCGGGGCGACTTTGCCCGGGGCATCTTCGCCACCATCGTGGTCCGGACCAAGGTGGAGCTGGAAGAGATCGTGAAGATGTACGAAGCGTATTATGCCGAAGATTCTTTCACGCACATCGTAGAAAAGAACATCGACCTGAAACAGGTGGTGAACACCAACAAGTGCCTCATCCATCTGGAAAAGCACGGCGACAAGCTGCTGATAGTGTCCTGCATCGACAACCTGCTGAAAGGAGCAAGCGGACAGGCTGTCCACAACATGAATCTGATGTTTAACCTGGAAGAAACGACCGGGCTCATGCTCAAGCCTTCGGCCTTTTAAATATAAAAAGAGATGAAACTTTTTGACGTATATCCCCTTTTCGACATCAACATTGTCAGGGGAAAGGGCTGCCACGTATGGGACGACAAAGGACAGGAATATCTGGACCTTTACGGAGGACATGCGGTTATTTCAATCGGACACACGCATCCGCATTACGTGGAAGCCATCAGCAAGCAGGTGGCCGCACTGGGATTTTATTCAAACTCGGTAATCAACAAGCTCCAGCAGGAGGTTGCCGACCGTCTGGGAGCAATGTGCGGATATGACGATTACCAGCTGTTCCTCATCAACTCGGGCGCGGAAGCCAACGAAAACGCGCTGAAGCTGGCATCGTTCCATAACGGAAGGACACGTGTGGTTTCATTCGCCAAAGCATTCCACGGACGGACCTCGCTGGCGGTGGAGGTGACGAACAACCCGAAAATCATCGCCCCGGTCAACGACAACGGGCATGTGGTCTATCTCCCGCTGAACGATACGGAGGCCATGAAGGCGGAACTCGCCAAAGGTGATGTCTGTGCGGTCATCATCGAAGGGATTCAGGGCGTGGGAGGAATCCAGATGCCGACAACCGAATTCATGCAGGCCATCCGCACCGAATGCGACAAATACGGTACGGTGTTCATCGTCGACGAAATCCAGTCGGGCTACGGGCGGAGCGGAAAATTCTTCGCCCACCAGTACCACGGCATATGCCCGGACATGATTACCATGGCAAAGGGCATCGGCAACGGGTTCCCCATGGGAGGCGTGCTGATAAGCCCGAAATTCAAGCCCGTCTACGGACAGCTGGGCACGACATTCGGAGGAAACCATCTTGCATGTGCGGCCGCAATAGCCGTGCTCGACGTGATGAAAGAAGAACACCTCGTGGAGAATGCGGCAAAAGTGGGAGCGCACTTGCTCGAAGAGCTTAAAAACTTCAAGGGCATCAAGGAGGTCCGCGGCAAAGGACTTATGATCGGGCTGGAATTTGAAGAGCCCGTGAAGGAACTCCGCAGCAAACTGCTGTTCGAGCAGAAGGTGTTTACGGGCGTAAGCGGAACAAGCGTCATCCGCCTGCTTCCTCCTCTCTGCCTCAGCATGGACGAAGCCGATGACTTCTTGAACAGACTGCACTGCATCCTGAAATAAATCAGCCGCTTCCTCACGGAAGCAGAACAGCCATACTTTACGTGAGGCCCACTCACAGAAGAGGCCACAGAACGGCGCGGAGATTCATGCATTTTCCGTGCGTTTTGTGGCCTTTCCATTTACTTTGCGGTTCATATCCCTTTATAATATCACCTATGAAAAACGCTGGCAACATGTTGAATACAAGACAAATAGCCTTTAAAAGGATTTATATTTTCATTTTATCAGAAAGTGTGTGCCGAACAAACTCTTAAATTTGTAAAAAACCTCAAACACACACTATATCATGAAACAAACATTAGCTATCATCATGACTCTATTCGGTCTTTTAGGCTTCAAGGCTACGGCTCATGCCCTGACGGTCAAGCAAGTGGCTCCCCAATTCTGGTGGGCCGGAATGAAAAACCCCGAACTCCAGATTCTGCTCTACGGAAACGGTATCGCATCATCCGATGTAACCTTGTCGGGCAAGGACATCAGCATCAAAGAAATCGTCCGGCAGGACAACCCCAACTATCTTCTGCTCTACCTCGACTTGTCGGAAGCCGGACCCCAGCATTTCGACATAACCCTCAGGCAGGGCAAGAAATCAACCGTCATCCCCTACGAACTGAAAGAGCGCACCCGCAAGGGGAGCGACATCCAGGGATTCACATCGAGCGATGTGCTTTATCTGATTATGCCCGACCGCTTTGCCAACGGAAATCCGGAAAACGACGTGGTGGAGGGCATGCTGGAAAACAAGATAAACCGCGAAGACCTGTTTGCACGCCACGGAGGTGACCTGAAAGGCGTAGAAGACCATCTGGACTATATCAGCGACCTGGGAGCGACCGCCATCTGGCTGAACCCCATACAGGAGAACGACATGGAAAGCGGCTCATACCACGGATACGCAATAACCGACTACTATCAGATTGACCGGCGCTTCGGAACGAATGCCGATTTCAGGCAGCTGGTGGACAAGGCGCACCAGAAGGACCTGAAGGTTGTGATGGACATGATATTCAACCATTGCGGAAGCGAGAACTATCTCTTCAAGGACAGGCCCTCGAAAGACTGGTTCAACTTCAAGTCGGAATACGTGCAGACTTCCTTCAAAACGGCCAGCGTGATGGACATCCATGCAAGCAGCTACGAAAAGAAGATAGCCACCGACGGATGGTTCACTCAGGTGATGCCCGACTTCAACCAGCGCAACCGGCATGTGGCGCGCTATCTCATCCAGTCGAGCATCTGGTGGATAGAGTATGCCGGAATCAACGGCATACGCCAGGACACGCACCCGTATGCCGACTACGACTTTATGTCGGAATGGTGCAAGGAAGTGCTTGAAGAATATCCTAACTTCAACATCGTGGGAGAAACATGGCTCAACAGCAATGTGCTCGTGTCCTACTGGCAAAAGGACAGCAAGCTGGCCGCTCCCAAGAACTCCAATCTGCCTACGGTAATGGACTTCCCCCTGACAGACCTGATGGCCAAGGCTTTCGACGAAGAAACCACCGACTGGGCGAACGGCCTGTACCGCCTCTACGATTATCACACGCAGGACCTCGTATATGCCAATCCGATGAACCTGCTGATTTTCCTGGACAACCACGACACATCACGCTTCGGACGAACGGAAGAGCTCGCCCAAAACCTGACACGCTACAAGCAGGCCATGACATTCCTGCTCACCACCCGAGGCATCCCGCAAATCTATTACGGAACAGAAATCCTGATGGACGGCGACAAGGCAAACGGTGACGGATGCCTGAGAAAAGACTTCCCCGGAGGATGGCAGGGCGACAAGACCGACTGCTTCAAGGCCGAGGGCCGCACTTCCTTGCAGAACGAGGCTTATGACTTCACCAGAAAGCTCCTGCAGTGGAGAAAGAACAACGAAGCGATAGGAAAGGGAAGCATGAAGCACTTCTCCATCGCCCACGGAACGTATGTCTACCAGAGGGAATACAAAGGCAAGTCGGTGGTAGTCATCATGAACGGAACAGACGAAAGACAGGTACTCGACTTAACGCCATATAAAGAGATACTCCCCCAGACCAGCGCTACGGATTTCCTGAGCGGACAAACCATCAAGCTGGAAGAAAAACTGGAACTCGACAAACGGGCAACGCTTCTCTTGTGCTTCTGAACACGGGAAGAAGGAAAAAACACCCCGACACGCAAACCTCTTCACTGGAGCAGGGCTGACGCATTACTAAAGTCATTGATATTCAGAGTATCTGATATTTAGAGATATACTAAAGCCTGATAAAAAGGCTGTTTTTTTACCTATAGAATCAGTATATGCTGAATAATAAGTACTTAATAATCAATATTCTTTTTAATGCGTCAGCCCTGTCACTGGAGTGATACGACCGTATCACTCCAGTGAAGACATCGTATCATTGCAGTGAAGCGATCTCCTCACTCAAGTGAAGAGATAAACATAACGGGACATCAACCGTGCCCCAGCCTCATTTCCCCCAACCGGCTTCAAACAGCTCCCAAAGCCGGCGACAAATTATCACCCGAACACCTGCTATTTCTCGATAAAAATCTTATCTTTGCAATATACAAACAAACGGAACATGAAAATAGCAATTATCGGAGCCGGTAACATGGGTGGAGCCATTGCACGCGGACTGGCCAAAGGGCATTATATCAAAGCAGACGAAATCGCCGTATCGAATCCGAGCAACGGCAAGCTGGAGATGCTGAAAGCGGATTTTCCCGGCATCAACACAACCAACAGCAACAAAGAGGCGGCATCTGATGCCGACATCGTTATAGCGGCGGTAAAGCCGTGGAAGATGGAAGAGGTGCTGAAACCGCTCCGTCTGCGCCAGCCTCAGATTCTGGTGTCCGTAGCGGCCGGACTTACGTTCGAGAATCTGGCGCACTACGTGGATCCCGAGATGCCCCTATTCCGGGTCATCCCCAACACTGCCATATCCCTGGGCGAAAGCATGACGCTCGTTGCAGCGCGAAACGCCTCGGAAGAGCAGAAAGACCTGCTGATGAAACTCTTCAACGAAATGGGCATGGCCATGCTCATCGAAGAAAAACAGTTTGCCGCAGCCACCTCGCTCACCTCATGCGGCATCGCCTACGTGCTGAAATACATACAGGCGGCCATGCAGGCGGGCGTGGAAATGGGAATAAAGCCGCAAGACGCCATGAAGATGGTGGCTCAGACCGTGGAAGGCGCGGCCCAGCTGCTTCTGCAGAACGAAAGCACACACCCGGCACTGGAAATAGAAAAGGTGACCACTCCTGGAGGCATCACCATCAAGGGAATCAACGAACTGGAACATTCCGGATTCACTTCATCCGTCATCAAAGCATTGAAAGCCAGCATATAACCTAAAAAAACGAAAGCCATGAAACGCAACATTCTCATCACGATGGGAATCCTGATTCTGACAGGTTTCGCCGTGCAGGGTTTCGTAGGAGCCATCGGAGGCCTCTTCCTCACCACGCTCGTGGGCATCGTATACGGAACGGCTAAGAAAGACAAGAAGCTGGTGAAATGGTCTGCATCGGCACTTCTGATCACCATCTTCTGCACCATGATCTGCTACTTCTGTATCATGGCGCTCAATGGAGGACACCCGGCCAAGGGCATGTGAAGCATCTACTTCACGAAGCCCTTTTTAGCCCATTTCAAACTGTTCCAGCGCTTGACGAAGATAAATGCCCGGATGTTTTCGTCAAGCAGGAATGCGCACCACATGCCTACCAGTCCCCAGCCAAGACAGATGCCGAAGAAATAGCTGAGCCCGACCGATACGGTCCATTGCACAACCAGCCCTACGTAGAACGGATAATTCACATCTCCTGCAGAACGGAGGGCATTGGTGGCGTAAATGTTCACGGCACGGCCGATTTCAACGATCACGTCAACCACAAGAACAGTCACGCCCAGACGGATAATCTCTTCATTGTCAGTCAGCCAGTCGAAGATGGCATGGCCGGAGATTGCCCAGACGCACGACAATGCCAACGACACGAGAATTGAAAGCCGCATCACGTACTTGCCGAGAAGATAGGCCGCATGAATCTTCTTCCGCCCCACCAGGTGCCCGATACAGATCGCTCCGCCTTGCGCCATGGCTATGGCGAACAAATAAACGAACATCGTCGTATTCACGGTATAGGTGCGTGTAGCCAGGGCATCGTTTCCCAGTATGTTGATAAGGTAAGTGATGACAACCTGCGAAAAGCTATAAGACATATTCTCTCCGGCAGAAGGCAGACCGACTTTCAGCAGGTTCTTCAGCTCAACCCAGGGGAAAGGACGGAAATAGGCCCGCGGAAAACGTGGGATGTGCTTGCGGAACAGGATAACGAACAGCACAACCATGCTCACGCCGCGGGAAAATGCCGTTGAAATGGCTGCGCCTTCAGCACCCAGTTCGGGCATGCCGAACTTTCCGAATATCAGCATGTAGTTGCCGATGATGTTCATCACGTTTACCAGCACCGTCACAAGCATCGGATAAACGGCCTTGTTCGCGCTCCGCAACGAAGCCGAAACGGTCAGCGAAAGGGCCTGAAAGAAAGCAAACGCTCCTACAATCTCCATGTATCCGACTCCGTATTTCAGCAATTCCGGACGCAAGCCCATCCATCCCAAAAGCGTTGGAGCGCCAAAATACAGAATCGCACTGATAACAAGCCCTACAGCCAGGTTCAGCAGCAGGGAAACTCCCACCACCTGAACCATCTTGTTGCGCAATCCGGCACCCAGATACTGGGAACACAGCACGGAAGTACCGATATTGATGACCTCGAACACCAGAAAGGCAAACATGACGATCTGATTGACCACACCCACGGCAGCCACACTCTCGTCAGAATACTGGCTCAGCATGATGGTATCCATCGCACCGAGCATCATGATCAGCAATGTTTCGATAAATATCGGGACGACCAGCTTGCGCAGCTCTGAACGGACCCGAACCGAATGTTGTTGAATAACCTGTTCCATTATCTTTGTACCAGCAATGAATTGAGCTTTTTCTCACGCCTCACATAAACCGACACACTGATGAAGCCTACCATCACAATAAACACGCCGGCCAGTGCCGGATAACGGTATCCGAGCCCCATCTCAATAGGCAGGCCGCCCACATACGCGCCCAATGCGTTGCCCAAATTGAAGGCAATCTGAACGCACGCGGCTCCCATCAGTTCACTGCCCCGCGAGTTCTGCAGAAGCAGCAATTGCTGGGGAGGGGACACGGCAAACAGGGCAGCCGTACATACTCCCATCAATGCTACGGCAAGCCAGGGCACGCCTGCAAAGAAAAAGGTTCCCAGCAGAGCAAACATCATGCACACTTGCGTAAACCTGATCACTGGAGCCAGGCCGTAGAGGTCGCCGCACTTTCCTCCTACCAGATTGCCTACGGTCATTCCCAGCCCTGCCAGCATCATGATGAGCGTCATGTTCCCGGGAGTGAACCCTCCCACATTGATCATCTGGGGAGTAACATAGCTGAACCAGCAGAACACTCCCCCGTTTCCGAACATCGTGGTAAAGATGATCAGCCAGGGAGCCAGGTTCTTCAGAAAGCGGAACTGCCCCTTGAAGCCGGTGTCAGGCAATGCAGGAATCGCCGGAATCCATTTCCATATAAGAAAGAACACCAGCAGCCCCCATGCCCCATTGAACATGAAGGGGAAGCGCCACGTCACCATGTTGCTCAGCATCGTGCCGAAAGGAACTCCAAACAGGTTGGCAACGGTCATTCCTGCGGTCATCAGAGCCACCGCCTGCGAAGCCTTTCCCTTGTCAGCCACCTTTTCAGCCACAATGGAACCTGCCCCGAAGAAAGCGCCGTGCGGAAGACCCGAAACGAAACGCATGAACAGCAGCATCCAATAGTTGGGAGCAAACGCCGCACAGACATTGCCCAGAATATAAATGGCCGTCAAGCCCAAAAGTATTTGCTTCAACGGACGAGTACGGGCCACCGCTACCATCAACGGCGCGCCGACACACACGCCGACAGCGTATGCGGAAATGAAATGACCTGCTTCAGGAATGCTTATATTCAAATCGTGGGCCACATTTGGCAATATCCCCATCATGACAAATTCTGCTATCCCCAGCCCCAACGTACCGGAGGCAAGCGCCAACAAACTTTTCTTCATCGATTATTCCTTCTGATTTTTCAGCGTGCAAAATTACGCCAAATTTTGTCCCGATAAACCGGGAAGGCGATTTCTTGACATAAATCAAAAAGAAGTGTGAAAGCCGCGAAGTTCATTCCTCAACTGGTGCGCATGGCCCTCCGTCATCGCATCAAGAAGCTCCCAGAAGCGGGGACCGTGATTCATTTCTTTCGTATGTGCCAGCTCGTGAAGAATCACATAGTCCATCAGATGCGACGGCACCAGCATCAGATAACACGACAGGCTGATAGTCTTTGCCGCCGTACAGCTCCCCCATCTGGAACGCGCTCCCGTAATCCTCACCTTACGGTAAGCAAGCCCGTAACGTCCCGCCCACTCGCTTACCAGCGGAGGAAGGATTTCGGCCGCCGATTTCTTCAGCGCACGAAGAATGGCACCGCGCACAAGTTTCTGCACTTCCTTCAAAGAAAAGTCGGTATCGTGCGGACAATAGATTTTCATTTCGCCGGAATCCGTCTGACGGACCGTGAAACATTTGAGCCTGCTCGGCTCAAGAGAAAGCCGGAAGCATTCAGCCTCAATTCTGAAATCGAAATCAACCGGCTTTGCCGCCACCCTGCTGTATTGCTCCAACAAGTCTTCACGGTGCTGGGAGATGACCTGCAACACCCGCTCGATTTTTGTGTAGGGCGGCACAGTCACCTGCAATCCTTCAGGCTTCACACGCACCGTGATGTTGCGCATTCCGCGGCGCAGGGCCAACGTGATGCGCCCGAAATCCTTATCCTCAATATAACGTTTTGCTGACATAACGCGGCAAAGTTAGAAAAATACGCCATAACCGATAACAAGATAAGCGGAAAAACAATAACTTTGCGCGGAAAAAACAACAAGTCAAGATTATGGAACTGCCCAAAGATCCGATGATGCTTTACAGCTTCATCAATATGAAACTCAGAGATTTTTATCCTTCACTGGATGCGCTTTGCTCAGACTTGAATGTCAGCAAGGACGAAATAGTCAAGAGCCTGAAAGAGGCGGGCTTCGAATACGATGCCAAGCAAAACAAGTTCTGGTAATTTCCAGCCGGAATAAAATCGGGAGAAATCTGACACATTAAAAAAGGCTGCCCATCCGGACAGCCTTTTATCTTTGTTATAAGGTGTATAGACTTAATTCTATCAGCACTGAGCCAACTTGCCGTCAGAACCCAGAACGTTAAGAATTTTATGTTTGTACATCTTTTCCATTTCGTCACGAGCCGGACCCAGGTATTTGCGAGGATCGAATTCAGCCGGTTTTTCAGCGAATACTCTGCGGACAGCTGCAGTCATAGCCAAACGAGAGTCTGAGTCGATGTTGATCTTGCAAACAGCAGACTTGGCAGCCTTACGCAGCTCTTCTTCCGGAATACCGATAGCAGCTTCCAGCTTGCCGCCATACTGATTGATCATATCTACATATTCCTGAGGAACAGAAGAAGATCCGTGAAGAACGATAGGGAAGCCCGGCAGTTTTTCCATTACAGCGTCCAATACATCGAATGCCAATGGAGGAGGAACCAGACGTCCGGTCTTCGGATCCAGGTGGCACTGTTCGGGTTTGAACTTGTAAGCACCGTGAGAAGTACCGATTGAGATTGCCAGAGAGTCGCAGCCTGTGCGTGTAGCAAAATCAATAACTTCTTCAGGGTTAGTATATGTATGGTGTTCTGCAGAAACTTCATCTTCTACACCGGCCAATACGCCCAGCTCGCCTTCAACCGTTACATCAAACTGATGAGCATATTCAACGACTTTCTTAGTCAAAGCAACGTTTTCTTCGTAAGGCAGATGAGAACCGTCAATCATTACAGAAGAGAAGCCGAGGTCTACACAAGATTTGCAAAGTTCGAAAGAATCTCCATGGTCAAGGTGAAGAACGATTTCAGGATGTTCGCAACCCATTTCCTTAGCGTATGCTACAGCACCTTCAGCCATGTAACGCAGCAAAGTCTGGTTTGCATAGTTACGTGCGCCTTTAGATACCTGAAGAATAACCGGAGATTTAGTTTCAACAGAAGCCTTGATGATAGCCTGCAACTGTTCCATATTGTTGAAGTTGAAAGCCGGAATAGCATAGCCACCCTTAATTGCTCTAGCAAACATATCTCTAGTGTTTACCAGACCTAAATCTTTGTAATTAACCATTGTTGTAAATATTATAGTTGTTAATAAATGATTTCCGTATGCAAATGTAGCAATAAAAGTGGAACAAGCGCGTTCCGCGAAAAAGAAAATATGTCTGACAACACATATTGTTGACATAAATCATTACATTTTTACAACTGAGAAACACAGATGCAAAGTGTATATTGCAATTGACAAACCACAAATGTATTAGGATATGGACTCTATATAAGGACGGATTCTTTTAAAAGAAAAAGAGGAAACATGCGCCCACATTTCCTCTGAAAGCTCTTCAGGTTGGACTTGAACCAACGACCCTCTGATTAACAGTCAGATGCTCTAACCGACTGAGCTACTGAAGAAGATAAAGTATTCGAAAAAAGCTCTTCAGGTTGGACTTGAACCAACGACCCTCTGATTAACAGTCAGATGCTCTAACCGACTGAGCTACTGAAGAAGATAAAGCATTCAGAAAAAAGCTCTTCAGGTTGGACTTGAACCAACGACCCTCTGATTAACAGTCAGATGCTCTAACCGACTGAGCTACTGAAGAAGGTTTTTCTCAATTGCGTGGCAAAGGTAGCAGGTTATTTTGAATTATGCAATATCTTCGCAAAAAAAATGTCGTTTAATACTGAAAAATATGGCATTTCGCCCTGCTTTCTTCATCACGACACTACAATTGAATGACATTTTATGCCCGAAAAGCCATGATGAAAACAAATTAAGTTAAATATTGGCACAGTTCTACAACGGTGATTAGAATTATGTGTTTATTTGCGGTCTGTAAATTCAGAAAAAGACGGATATTATGAATACAAGAAAAACTTTGGCCGGGATTTTTACAGTTTTACTGGGATTCGGCCTGGCCAGTTTCCAGGGAAAAGAAGACGACAGGAACTTTCAGATAGCAAAGAACCTTGACTTGTTCAATGCGATTTTCAAGGAGTTGGACATGTTTTACGTAGACACCATCAAACCGGAAGAGATGATCCAGAACGGAGTGGAAGGCATGCTTGCCCTCACAGATCCTTATACGGAATACTATCCGGAAGAAGAAGTAAGCAGCCTGAAAGAAATGACCACCGGAAAGTACGGGGGCATCGGAGCAGCCATACGCTATTATGAGGCAAAAGACCGCATCGCCGTTGTGGAGCCGACAGAAGGAATGCCTGCAGCAGAGGCCGGAGTCAAGGCGGGTGACATCATCCTCTCCGTAGGCGGAAAAGAGATGGTTCGAGGCAACATGAAACCCCAGGAGTTTTCATCCAAGGTCAGCGAGGCACTGCGCGGCGAGCCTGGAACATCATTCATACTGAAAGTCCTGCGGCCTCTGAAGAACGACAGCACTGTCCTCGAATTCCAGATTACCCGGAAAAATATCCGCACAAACCCTATCCCCTACTACGGCATGGTACGCGACAGCATCGGATACCTGTCGCTATCCAGCTTCACTGAAAATTCAGCGAAGGACTTCAAGAAAGCATTCATCGAACTGAAGCAGAAAGGAGCAAAATCATTGATCATCGACCTGCGCGACAATGGCGGAGGTTCACTGGCCGAAGCGGTAGACATTGTGAATCTTTTCGTTCCGAAAGGAAAGGAAATTGT
The DNA here is from genome assembly GCF_024733745.1 of Bacteroides sp. ET225. Lineage (NCBI taxonomy): Bacteria > Pseudomonadati > Bacteroidota > Bacteroidia > Bacteroidales > Bacteroidaceae > Bacteroides > Bacteroides sp. ET225. The sequence goes on from NZ_JANRHN010000004.1 coordinate 62,266, forward strand.
TATAACAAAAGGAAAGTTGAAACAAGGACAAGGATCTTTCAAGACGCAAAGCGAGCCGGTCGACACACAGATTCCTATAGCCGTACTGGTGAATGGCGCCACAGCATCGGCGTCCGAAATCGTCAGCGGCTCGATGCAAGATCTGGACCGTGCCGTCATCATCGGCACCCGCACCTTCGGTAAAGGACTGGTGCAGACCATCCGTCCGCTGCCGTACAACGGAACGCTGAAAGTTACTACATCCAAATACTATATTCCCAGCGGACGCTGCATACAGGCCATCGACTATGCAAAAAAGAATGCGGACGGCTCCGTTGCCCGTATTCCGGACAGCCTTACCCATGTTTTCCATACAGCCGCAGGACGTGAGGTGCGCGACGGCGGAGGAATACGTCCGGACATTGAAGTAAAAGGCGACCGCATCCCGAACATAGTGTTTTATCTGATGAACGACGATCTGATTTTTGATTACGCCACCCAGTATTGCTGGGACCACCCGGCACTGGCATCTGTAGATGCGTTCAAGCTGACAGACCAAGATTACGAAGACTTCAAAAAGCTGGTGAAATCACGCAAGTTCACTTACGACAGACAAAGCGAAAAAGTGCTGAAAAACCTGAAAGAGGTCGCCGAGTTCGAAGGATACATGGATGAAGCAGCCGAAGAGTTCAAAGCGCTTGAAAAGAAACTGAACCATAATCTCGACAGAGATCTGGATGTTTTCGCAAAACCGATCAAAGAATATATATCACAGGAAATCGTCACACGCTATTTCTACCAGCGAGGAGCTGTAATGGAACGCCTGAAAGACGATGACGACCTGAACAAAGCGATCGAAGTCCTTACAGACACCAAACAATACGACCAGATCCTGTCAGCACCATCCGGAAAAGACAAATGACCGGAACGCCTCAAAGCAGCATCGGCGGCATTCTCCCAAGCTGACAATTGCACGGAAAAATGCCGCCGATGTTTATTATATACCCAGTCCTATTTCAGACCTGCATATCCGGTTCGTTAGCCTTGATCAGAGCTATCAGCTTTTCCACAGCCTGCTCTTCCGGAATGTTCTTTTCCACGCATTCCTTCTTCTTGTACAGGCTGATCTTTCCGCGGCCCGCACCGACATAGCCATAATCGGCGTCAGCCATCTCTCCCGGCCCGTTCACAATGCATCCCATAATGCCGATCTTCAGCCCGCGCATATGAGAAGTCGCCGCTTTGATGCGCGCAATGGTCGACTCCAAATCATACATGGTGCGTCCGCATCCGGGACACGAGATATATTCTGTTTTTGACGTGCGCACACGTCCAGCCTGCAGAATCCCGAAAGCAATTTCATCAACCTTCATGTCGGCAATGTCATTGCCATGATTATACAAAAGGATGCCGTCGCAGAAACCGTCGAAGATCAACGCGCCCATATCCGCTGCTGCCTTTATTTCCAGATCCTCAATTCCCTTTTCCTGGTAGAACTGGAAGAAGACAAGCGGATTATGCAGCCCTTCATTCATCAGCTGATGAGCTATGCCGCGAAATTCTCCCAAACGGTTCGGATGATTGCTTTGAGCCACCAGCACCACTTCCGGATGGCACTTCAGACAAGCTATAGCTTCTTCATTAAGTCCCAGATAGGATACAAACAGAAACTTCATGGCTGCACCGCAATGATGCAGGCCAACCAGCTGCTCTGTATTAAAGGCCGGCCAAACATTCTCGCTTCCGTCCCATACAGCCCCATCCACAATATAGCCGATATCTTCCCGGCGATTTCCCGGCATCGACAGCCCGCAATAGATATAGTCGGGCTTGAACTGCCCGCTCACCTCCATATTGCCATTCAACCGGGCAGATATAACTACAGGCAAATGCTCGCCGCCAATATTGCGGACAGCCTGCGTATGCCGGCGCGACGGATTCGTATAGCAGAATTCCGGAGCCTCTGCCCCCGGAATATACGGATGATTCTCGCGTCCGGCGATATAGTTGACCAACTTGCGTGCCACCGGAACCTCCGCTTCTGGAGCTTCGCTCAATGACACACGGATGGTATCTCCCAATCCGTCGGCAAGCAATGCGCCGATTCCCAAAGCCGACTTGATGCGCCCATCCTCTCCGTCACCGGCTTCAGTCACTCCCAGATGCAGAGGAAAAGCCATTCCTTCCTTCTCCATCTGCTCCACAAGCAGACGCACGGTCTTCACCATCACCACCGTATTCGATGCCTTGATAGAAATGACCACATTCATGAAATCCTCCTCCACACAAATACGCAGAAACTCCATGCATGACTCTACCATGCCTTCGGGAGTGTCACCGTAACGCGACATGATACGGTCGGACAACGAGCCATGATTCACACCGATGCGGATAGCTGTATGATTTTCCTTGCAGATGTTCAGAAACGGCACGAAACGCTCACGAATCTTTTCTATCTCTTTCGCATATTCCTCGTCCGTATATTCCATTTTCTTGAACGTGCGGGGCGAATCAACATAATTTCCCGGATTGATGCGCACCTTTTCCGCATACAATGCGGCAACGTCTGCCACATTCGGATTAAAATGCACATCGGCAATCAAAGGCGTGCTGTATCCCTGCGAGCGGAGAGATATATTGATATTCTTCAGATTTTCAGCTTCGCGTACACCCTGGGTGGTAAGGCGCACATACTCGCCCCCCGCTTCGACAATGCGCTTGGCCTGTTCCACACAAGCATCCGTATCCATCGTAGACGTATTGGTCATGCTCTGCAGACGGATAGGGTTAGCGCCACCCAAAGGAGTGGCGCCAACATATACTTCAATCGCCTGACGGCGAAAATAATTGAAATAGTCCATCAATTGAATCAATTTGTCTTATAAGCGTATTTTACTTCCTTCAACTCTTCGTTGGCCTTTACGATCTTGTTTTTCAGCCCTTCCTTATAAGCCGCAAATTTCCCGGACAGTTCCTCGTCTGCCAAAGCCAGCATCTGGACAGCCAGAATAGCCGCGTTCATCGCTCCGTTGATGGCAACCGTAGCTACAGGTATTCCCGGAGGCATCTGCACTATCGAATAAAGCGCGTCCACTCCGTCCAGCGCAGCCCCCTTCACAGGAACGCCGATAACCGGCAATGTCGTATTGGCTGCAATGACTCCCGGAAGTGCAGCTGCCATTCCGGCGGCCGCAATGATCACTTTGATGCCTCGTCCGGCAGCCTCTTTCGCAAACTTCTCCACCTCGGCAGGAGTGCGGTGGGCCGAAAGAGCGTTCATCTCAAAAGGCACCCCCATTTCATCAAGCAGCTTGGCAGCCTTCTCCATAACCGGAAGATCCGACGTGCTGCCCATAATGATACTTACAATCGCTTTCATTCAGCAGTTTCTGTTTTTTATTGTTCGTTGATAATTCCTTTATATGCTTCCGCATCGAGCAATCCTTCCATTTCTGACACATCCGACGGACTGAGCTTGATCAGCCATCCTTCACCATACGGATCTTTGTTCACGAGCTCCGGATGCTCTTCCAATTCCGGATTCACTTCAAGCACCTCTCCTCCTACCGGAAGGAACAGGTCGGAAACCGTCTTTACAACTTCGATCGTTCCAAAGACCTCTCCTTTTTCCAAAGTTTCACCTTCGGTTGTTATATCCACAAAAACAATGTCGCCCAACTGCTCCTGAGCATAATCTGTTATTCCGACATAGGCGACGTCACCGTCGATACGAATCCATTCATGTTCGCTGGTGTACTTGACATTGGTTGGAAATTCCATGATGATATAGTTTTTAAAGTTAATATTGACATTCAAATAAACAAAATTCCGATGACTCCACAAAACAATCCGATAAAAAATCCTCCGGCAACTTCATTCAGCGTATGCTGGCGCACGATAATCCGCGCCGAGCCAAGAAGCCCGGAAAGCAGAATGAAAAAGCAAAGCCAGCCGATGGGGTTGAAGCGGAAGATGAAGCTGTAAGACAGCAGTCCGCCCACCATCATGCCGCTGCTGGCCATGTGCGTGCTGATTTTCCAACGGAAATTGACGGCCGAGCAGATAACCATGCAGATCAAGGTAGCCATCACAATCCCGCTCATGTAGCGCGGAAGATGAATCCTGTACATTGCTATAAGGCAGGCCACATAGCTGATTATCGTCATGAAATAAGGCACGTAGCGTCTTTTCCGGGCGCCAAGCTCATACAAAGTCCATCCGTTGATCTTCTGGAACAGGTAGATGCCGAGCATCGGGACAAAAATGGTAAAACAATAGACAAGTCCCAAAACCGCCAGCTTATATTTCAGCGGCATGATGTTCAGGTATGTAAAGAAGAAGAGCAGCACAAAGGCAAGAAAAGGAACCATAAACGGCGTGAAAATGGCAGAAACAATCCGCGAAGCCATAACCAGCTTCCCGTCCGCTTCATGCCGTTCCCGCTCCCTGCCATGCTCATGATAGGTGAGTTCGTCAGGTATATTCGTTGTTACTCTTTCTTCCATAGGCTTATCTTCTCAACCGTGCCACCGGTATGTTCAGTTGCTGGCGATATTTAGCCACGGTACGCCGCGCGATAGGATATCCCTTTTCCTTCAGCATGTCTGCCAGTTCGTCATCGGTATAAGGCTTCGCCTTGTTTTCTCCGTTCACGCATTCCTTCAAGATGCGCTTGATTTCGCGCACCGACAGTTCCTCGCCGCTTTCAGTCGTATACCCGTCGCTGAAGAAGAACTTCAGCGGATAGATTCCGAAGTTGGTCTGCACATACTTGCTGTTGCTCACCCGCGAAACGGTAGAAACGTCGAGTTTCGCCCTTTCTGCCACATCTTTCAGAATCATCGGCCTCAGCAACGACTCGTCGCCTTCCTCGAAGAACGGCCTCTGCAAGTCGATGATCGCCTGCATGGTGCCCATCAATGTCTGCTGCCGTTGCTTCACCGCGTTGATGAACCCCTGGGCAGCGTCCACTTTCTGCTTGAGGAACATGAAGGCATCCTTCGACTCCTTGCTCTGGTTTGCCTTGTTGCGGGTATGCTCGTCAAGCATGTCTGCAAACTCCCGGCTCAGGCGCAGTTCAGGAACATTCCGGTTGTTCAGGCTTAAAGTGATCGAGCCGTCGTCCCCCGTTTCCACGATGAAGTCGGGCACAATCTGCTGCAGGTTTTTCCCTATAGCCTCTCCCATCGAGCTTCCCGGACGCGGATTCAGTTTGGTCAGTTCAGCGACCGCCTCGTTATATTGCTGCTCCGTAATGTTCAGTTTCTGAATGATTTTCTCCTTGTTCTTCTTGGTAAAGTCGTCACAGCACTTGCTGATGATGTCATACTCAATCTGCTTGAGCGGAGAATCCTCTTTCCGTTTGATTTGGAGCAGCAGGCACTCCTGCAAGCTGCGCGCTCCGATTCCCGCCGGGTCAAAATCCTGAATGACCGCAAGCACACGCTCCAACTGTTCCGGAGTTGTATAGACTCCCTGATAAATGGCCAGTTCGTCAGCAAGCGTATCGGTCGACTTGCGCAGCAGCCCGTCATCGTCCAGCGACCCGATGAGATACTCGCCCAACTGTTTCTCTTCCGGCGTGAGATGCTGCATGTCAAGCTGCTCTTTCAAGGTTTCATAAAAAGAAACCGTATCCGAGAAGGGTATGTCTTCTGCCTTGTCGTCCTTCGAGCGGTTGTTCTCCTGAAGCTTGTAGTCCGGAATGTCATCTTCCGTGCGGTAATCGCCCAAAGAGATATCCTCGCCCATATCCGTATTGGGAGAGCCGTCTTCATCCTTCGTATTGTAGTCTTCATCAAAATCGTCTTCCGTTCCGGATATTTCCTTGCCCTCTTCCAAAGCCGGATTGTCCAGCAATTCGGCATGTATGCGTTCTTCCAGCTCTACAGTGGGCAGCTCCAACAGCTTGACAGCCAGTATCTGCTGGGGTGAGAGTGTCTGCACCTGCTGCTGTGCCTGTGTCTGAATCTGACGTGAACTTTGTGCCATTTGGTTATTCCTGTTAGTTGGTAGTTGAATGCAAAAATAATAATTTAAAATGAATATCGGCATTCATGCGGACAAAAAGAAAAAAGACCCCGTCATCGCAACCTCTTCACTGAAGAGATAAGAATGACGGGATATCGCCAAAGAAGTCCGGCAGAAGTCAATAATTGAAGCTGCTTCCGCCCAAAAACTCGCGCAACAGAGAGGTGGGCGGAAGCTCGCTGTCCTGCACAGAAACGAAGTAATCGAGGAAACGCAGCAAGCGATAAGCCTCCGAGTATTCCGGGCTGCGCTTGGGCACTTTCCGCAGCACCGGCTCCACATGGTCTTTCAGAACCGGAAGTTCGAAGAGCAGCGCCGAATTGAACATTGCGTCCGCATTTTCCTGGTAAGGGAATATCCATTTCTGCTCTCCGGCACGCACACTGGGCCAGCGGGCTATTGTGGCCTCGGCCGAGTAGTTGCGGTATTTATAGTCGCGGATGATGCGGCGCAGCAGGCGGTTGTCCGTCGTCGGTATGTAGTTGTGATTGTCCAACAGAATGGTTGTCAGCGCCGACACATAGATCTTATACTTGTTTTCGGCCGGGATACGGGGAGTCAGGGCAGGATTCAGCGCATGAATCCCTTCCAGAATCAGAACCATGTTGTCGTCAACACGCAGCTTCTTTCCGCTCATCTCGCGCCTGCCCGTTGTGAAGTTGAAGCGCGGAAGTTCGATTTCCTTCCCTTCGATCAGCGCATTCATCTGCTCCTCAAAAAGAGGCAGGTCGAGGGCATAGAACGACTCAAAGTCGTGGTTCCCTTCTTCATCCAGCGGAGTGTCTTCGCGGCTCACGAAATAGTCGTCCAGCGAAATGGGATAAGGCCTCATGCCGTTCGTTATCAGCTGGATGCTGAGCCTCTTGCTGAACGTCGTCTTGCCGGAAGACGAAGGGCCTGATATGAGCACCAGCTTCACGCGCTTCCCGTTCTGGCTGCGGCCGGCTATCTCGTCCGCTATCTGAGCGATTTTCTTCTCCTGCAGCGCTTCCGAAACGTTGATAAGCTCGGTTGCCCGCCCCTCACGGCATACAACGTTCAAATCTCCCACGGTACTGATCCCCAGAATCTGGTTCCAGTGATGGTATTCCTGAAACACATCGAGCATCTTTTCCTGCTTCACCACGTCCTCCAGCTTTTCGGGGTTCGTCTTGTTGGGAATGCGCAGCAGCAGTCCGTCGTAATATTTCACGATATCGAAACGGCTGATAAAGCCCGTGCTCGGAACAAGGCTGCTGTAATAGCAGTCCACCGTATCGCCCAGACGGTAATAATAAGAGTAAAGCTGGCCCGAAGTGGCAAGCAGCTTCGCCTTGTCAAACATCCCCCGTTCTCCGAACAGACGGACAACATCGTCCGTATGGCATTCCGTGCGGACAAAAGGAATGTCGGCGTCAATAATCTCCTGCATCCGCTGCTTGATGCGGATGGCATCGTCCAGGCCGATGGAGCGGTCGATGTGAAGCTTGCAGAAATATCCCTTCGAAATGGGATGCTCCAGCGTAACGCTTCCGGCAGGATAGAGGTCGTCTACCGCCTTTGCCAGGATAAACACCAGCGAACGTACATACGTACGCATACCCGAATCGCTTGTGATGTCAAGAAACTCCACATCCTTATTGAAATAGACACGGAAAGTAAGGCTTTCCACTTTGTTGTTCACTTTCGCACTCACAGGCCCGTAAGGCATTTGCAGGCCGAATCCGTCATAGATGTCCAGCAGAGAGCTCCCTTCGGGGAATTCTTTGGTCTGACCGTTGTTTTTACAGTAAATCTGCAGCATAATTTTTTCCGTATTGCTATCAAGAGCACATTAATCGGGTGTCAAGTTAGTCATTTTTCTGCTGCCCGCATCAGCCTCCGCCCTCCTAATGGCACGCACGGCATCCATTTTATGTTTTTTTAGCGGAACGGGTTTTTCAGGCCGTCATTTGCACTTTGAAGAATCTTTCTTATTTTTGTCCCCGATACCATTCGAACACATTTTGTCAAGAGATATTATGAAAACAACATGCACCCTTTGCTGGCTATTGCTCTTTTTATTGTCCGCCCGCGCCGACAATGCAAGCCTTGACCAGTTCCAAACACAGCTCAAACACGCGCTGGATGCCGGAAACAGCGACAGCATTGCCGCGGCATATTGCAGAATGAGCGAATATTATGCATACCGCAACTCCGACTCCGCGCATTTCTTCTGCAAGGAAGGACTGAAATATGCCGACAAGAACAAGCCCGAACCTTACCTGACACTGATAAACAATCTGGCAGACACCTACTTCTCCGCCGGAAAGATGGACATCGCCACCCAGCTCTTCCTTTCGGCAGACAAAGAAGCGGTGCGCCTCGCACACAGCCGCATGTTCCGCGTGTCTGTCCTCACATCAACCGGAGTGACCTACCGGAGGCGTGAAATGCCGGATTCCGCCCTGTTCTACTACAACAAGGCCCTCGGGCTGCTGGAAGGAGAGGAAAATTCCATTTCCGAAGAAATCCATCTGCTGACCAGCATCGCCGTGCTCTACGCCAACACATCCCGGCTTTCGGAAGCCGAAAACTATGTGCGGCGCGCCATGAAAAAGGCAGAGAAATGCGACGACATGGATATGACACTCTATGCGGCCGCAACCGCAGGAAGCATCTTCATCCTGCAAAAGAACTATGCGGAAGCGTCCCGGGTTATCCTTCCGGTTCTGGAGAAAGCCCGGCAGCAGCAGAAGCCGAAGTTCGAGCTGAAGTGCCTTACGTTCCTGCTGAGCATTTTCCGCCAGACAAACAATAAAGATTCGATCAATCACTACATGAAAGAAGCCGACAAGGCCGCGGCACTTCTCCCCGAAAATTCGACGGAGGTCATGGGATACCGTGAAACGCAGTTCCAGATTCTCTCTTCATTGGGGAAATATCGGGAAAGCCTGGCCATACAGCACCGCATCCTGAAAGAAGGAAGCCAGAACATACAGACTCCTGTCGACAACCTGTACAAGCTGATGGCACGCAACTATGCCAAACTGAACGAATACAGACAGGCCGCTGCATACTATGAGAAATGCATCGCCGCATCCGACAGCCTGCGGAAAGAAGCCATTGACGCGGAACTCTCGGAGCTGACCGTAAAATACGAAACACAAGAAAAAGAACTTGAAATAGCCCGGCTCAACGAAGAGCAGCTCAGCCAGAAAGCCCAAACGATGAGATGGACCATCGCAGCCATCGGACTTTCCGGCATCTTGCTTTTACTCGCCTTATGGTATGCATTGAGCCGCCGGCACGCCAAAAGAAAAGAAGAGCTGAATGTGGCACGGAGCTATATCGAAGGACTGGAACAGGAACGGGCCAGACTTGCCAAGGAGCTGCACGACGGAGTGTGCAACGACCTGCTGGGCATAGGCCTCCAACTTCAGGCACTGCCCATACCCGAAGATTCCAGAAACTATCTGCTGAATCTTACCGAACAAATACGCGAAGACGTAAGGTCTGTGTCGCACGAACTTATGCCGCCCAAATTCCAGCACACAACACTCGATGAAATGGCGGAAGCCTATATTGCCCGGTTCCACATGCCTCATTCCATACAAGTAACGATGAACAAGGAATGCAAAGGAAAAGAATGGCGCGAAATCCCGGAACGGACGGCTTACGAAACTTACCGCATCATGCAGGAACTGCTTTCGAACATCGTCCGCCACGCCAATGCCACCAAGATAGAAATCGGCCTGCTGCTTGAGGAGCATACGCTGACCCTTCGCATCAAAGACAACGGAAACAGAACCGGCAAATGCCCCGAAACTGCAAATGCCGGCGGCATCGGACGGACAACTATTGCCGAGCGGATTAAAATTACCGGCGGAACGTTCGCGGAAGAAACGGATGCGGACATGCAGGTCTTTACGCTTACAATTCCTTTATAGTCATTAAAATAGATCGATACAGACAGACAAAATCACTGTTTTCCATGATTTCTGTTATGAGGAAATTAACTTTCTTTGCAATTGTATAAAGAACGTATTCCGAAAACCATTGTCTAACATAAATAACAGAATCATGAAAAAGTTATTGTTACAGAGCATTTGCCTTATTCTGACGCTTGTCTGGGCAGGATGTTCGGAAGAAGAGGAAACATTCAAGAGTCTGATCCTTACGGAAGGAACGCAAACCACACAGACCGTCTATGCCGACCAGACGTCCGGCACGGGAGGAGGAATAAGCTTTACGGCTGCAACAGACTGGACGGCAACCGTAACGGATGTGACTTCGAGAGCAGAAGCAGGGTCTGTCACATGGCTTACATTGAGCCAATACAGCGGAGGGCCGGGCGAATATACGCTGACGCTGACCCTCACGGCAAATCTGACGGGAAAGACGCGTAAGGCACAGATTGAAATCCGTTGCGGAAACGATGTGATAACCATCACCGTAGAGCAGAAGGCTGAGAACGCTGACGGAAATATGCCGGGAGCACCGATTCAGAACATGATCTATCCGGCAAAAGTCAGCAAGATTTCTTATCGGCCGAACTATTATTGGAGAGAATATACATCAACTGATGAATTTGACCTTGAATTCAAGTATGATTCAGAAGGGCGCATCGCTGAATACATCTGTTCAATCCCTAGCTATTCGGGCAATATGACCGCTTCGTTCGATTACAGCATCGTGGGAGAGATACGGGCAACGGAGAGATTTAACGGCGGAGATGAGAAACGCTATACGCTGGTATTGGGAAGCAACGGATATGTATCGAAGATGGAAACGGAAGCTACAGAGTATGATCCGGCCATCATTTACGACTTCTCATACGATGATACCGACCATCTTTCGGAAATCGCATGGGAGTCAGCGTATGGTACTCAATACAGCTTGAAATATACCTATAAAAACGGAGCTGCCGAATATACCTATTTGGATAGTATCAACGGTTATTCGATAAAAAATGAAAACAAATACGGCACAACCCCGAACAACACGCTCAATATCGACCCGAACATCTTGTTTGAAGGTATGGAATATCCATCATACGCAAGCGACGAACCTGAGTGCCTTGATTATCTGGCCTTGTTGAGATTCATCGGAAAACGGAGCGACTATTATGTATCTTTCAACGAAGATGGACTGGTTGGTACGAATTCTCCAGTAGAAGGCTATCCGGCAGAAATGATTGGAAAAGAAATCCGCAAGACTTACAGTACGTCCGATGTAGTGACCGATGATCTGGCTTATGACTTAAGTGAAAACGGACGGATCAATTCCATCACCAAGACAGAGCATGTCACTGTAGAAGAACGGGAATACTATATAAAGGTATTAGACAGATTGGTCGATCCATGGAATCCGGAGCTGGGATATGATTACGAAAGAGTAGAGGGAAGCGACAAGCTCATAAGCACCTCTAACGGAACGAACACCTATACCTATACATTCACTTACGCCAACTAAAAAAATCCTTCTCCATCCTCTTCTTGAAAAGGGGATGGAGAAGAACAACTGCAGCCAATACTGCTATGACCATTTCTTCTGATAGGAACGGTGGCCATAAAAGACAACAATCACAAAGCAGATAAACGGCAATACAAACGACAAGTTGACGGACGGCATCCCCCACAATTCATGCAAATCAATAATGGAAGCTTGAAGCGGAGGAAGTATTGACCCGCCCAAGATGGCCATAATCAGGCCGGCGGCCCCGAATTTGGCATCCTCCCCCAGTCCTTTCAAAGCAATCCCGTAGATTGTGGGAAACATCAAAGACATGCAGGCTGATACACCTACGATACAATACATGCCGAGAATGTTCTGAAAAAACATCACTCCAAGCGTAAACAGAGCCGCGCCAATACCCAACGCCCGCAACAGCTGCCCGGGATTGAAGAAACGCAGCAAAAAAGTGCAGACGAAACGGCTCACGCAGAATACCGCCATAGCAAGAATATTAAACTTCTGAGAACGCACCTCAGCCATTTGTTCGGCCATCCCCATATCCATAAACAAACGGGTTCCGTACTGAATGATAAACGTCCAGCACATAATCTGCGCACCCACGTAAAAGAATTGTACGATTACTCCCTCACGGTAACGCTGAACCTTGAAAAGACGTTTCAGCGTAGGGATGAAGTCTATCTTCCCCGAACCATCCCCATTCTTAGGCATTTTTATCAGACGGATCAGTATCAGCACGCAAAGCGTAGCCAACCCTATCACCAGATAAGGAGCAATAAGTGTAGACAAGTCTGCATCGCGTACGGCCTCAAATTCGCTGTCTGAAAGCAAGGCCCTTCCTTCCGTATCCAGCGGATGCAGCCGGCGCTGAATAAATTCCATCGCCACATACATGCCCAGCAAAGCCCCCATCGGATTAAACGCCTGAGCCAAATTAAGACGACGCATAGCCGTTTCTTCCGCCCCCATGGAAAGGATGTAGGGATTGCAACTGGTTTCAAGGAAAGACAGTCCGCAAGTCAATACAAAATAGGCTATAAGGAAAGGATAATAATCGCCGGTCATTTTGGCAGGGAAGAACAGGAACGCTCCCAAAGCATACAGCCCCAGTCCCAGCATGACACCGGCCTTATAAGAATAACGGCGTATGAACATGGCTGCCGGAAAGGCCATGGCAAAATAGCCTCCATAGAAGGCAACCTGCACGAGTGTACCTTCCGTGACGCTCATGCGAAAGATTTTGGAAAAAGCTTTCACTAAAGGGGTAGTAATGTCATTGGCAAATCCCCACAAGGCAAAACAGCTCGTGATGAGCACGAAAGGAATTATGGCTGCCCACGAGCCGTCCCCGACTACAGGTATTTTACGAGTGCTTTTCATGGTTTGTTTTCTTTTAGTTTAGATTTTATTTATAGAAAGAGGGGGCTTCCCTGAGCCAGTTTGCCGGGAAACGACGGTCCTCAAAAGATATCCCTCCATCCGCCTGCTAATTTATCGCATGAACATCATTTTTGTTTTCAATCACTCCGCAGGCTTCAGCCTGTACCAGGATATTGCCTACAGCCGTCGCTTCTACCGGACCTGAAATGACCGGAATGCCCAACGCTTCTTCCGTAAGCCGGTTAAGCAAACGATTCCGGCACCCTCCGCCGATAATATGCAGGCATTCCACCGGACGGGGGAGCAACGCATTCAAACCGGCCAATCCCTCGCGATAGCGTACAGCCAGCGACTGCAACACGCAGCGCACATATTCTCCCTGCGTAACCGGCACCGTCAGGCCGTGCGACCGGCAATAAGAAACAATAGCAGCTTCCATATCATCCGGATGCCGGAAATCAGGAGCGTCTACATCAATACAAGGAACATCCGTCACTTTCTCTGCCTCAGCTATCAGAAAGTCATAATCAGCCTGCAATCCTTTGGCGGTCCATTGACGGACAAGACATTGCAAAATCCATAAGCCGGTAATATTCTGAAGGAAACAGATATTCCCGCCTACTCCGCCTTCATTGGTAAACCCTGCAACCCGAGCATCTTCGGTCAATAAAGGTTCATCCATTACGATGCCCAGCAACGACCATGTGCCGGAACTGAGAAACGCACTTACTTTCCCTTTCCGGAAAGGAACAGCATAAACCGCACTTGCCGTATCATGCGACCCCACCGATATGATCTTGACTGATGCAGGCAAGCCCACTTCTGCCGCGACATCCGGACATAAGGTGCCACGCACTGATCCAGGCATCAACAGTTTATCTTCGAAAAGATGAGCCGGAAGACCTAATCCTTCAACCAACGGACGGCTCCACTCACGCCGTTCCGCATCCAGCATTTCGGAAGTCGAGGCAATGGTATATTCATTCCCCGGAACTCCTGTCAGATAATAGGCGAACAAATCCGGCATAAACAAGAGGTGACGTGCTTCCTGCAGCCATGCCTTATTCTCCTTTTTGAGCGCATAAAGCTGGAACATTGTATTGATCGGCATCACTTGAATGCCCGTTTCCGCATAATGCGCTGCAACATCGATCCTGCCAAACACCTCCTCCGGCACATGCTCCGTAAACGCATCCCGATAGCAAACCGGATTTCCCATCAGGTTACCGGCAGCATCTACCAGGCCGAAATCCACTCCCCACGTATCAATGCCTATGCTCAAGATATCCGTATACTTCGCAGCGGCCCGGCGCAAGCCTTCCTTCATTTCTTCAAATAGAGCCGGGAAATCCCAATACAAATGACGGCCGATGCGTATCTGACGGTTGGAAAAGCGATGCAGTTCGTCCAGCACCAGCTGACCGTCATTCACCACACCCGCAATCACGCGGCCACTCCCGGCTCCAAAATCAACTGCTAAAAAAGTACTCATTGCTTCTTGTTCAGAATGTAATTTTCCAAATCTTCGATTTCAGCCTGGTTCAGCACCTCATAAGAGCCTCCAGACAAAACGATGATACGGCAAGCCATCTCAAAGAACATGGCCCGTTCGAACACCTCGTCAAACCCTTTTCCGCATACAACCTGTCCATGCTTGCGCAACAGGCAAGAATTATGATTTGCCAAAGCTTTCTTTACATGCTCTGCCAGTTCGGGCGAACCCGGACGGAAATAAGGAATGACCGGTATTTCGCTGCCCACATGGCAAGGTATCTCCGCCGTGACATTGAAGTCTGCCGGCATGTCTTTCATACAAGCCACAGCCGTTGCATAAGGTGACTGAAAATGCAGCACTACGTCTACATCCGGACGTTCGCGCATGATTCCCAGGTGAAAGCCGCTTTCCATAGAAGGCCTCACGCCGTTCAGCACCTCTCCCGTAGACACATGGCACACAGACACCTGGTCTTTCCTCAATGAAGGCACCCACGAACCGGTTCCCGAAACGAGAGCCTCATCTCCAATGCGCCATGAAATATTGCCGCTGCTGCAAATTGTCAACCCTGCATCACCCACACGGTGTGCCTGCTGTATGAACTGTTCAATCTGTTCGTTAGAAATCATCTTCATCTCCTCCTTTCATTACTTGTAAATGGGTCCGTATGCAGCACATGCGCGATAATCAGCCCCTTCCTTATCCATTCCAAAAGCATTCCATGCAGCCGGACGGAAAATCTTGTCGTCCTCTACATTGTGCATACATACCGGTATACGAAGCATGGAAGCCAAGGTTATCAGATCCGCTCCGATATGTCCATAGCTGATAGCACCATGGTTAGCCCCCCAATTGTTCATTACAGAATAAACATCACGGAAAGCCGGCTTGCTGCACAAACGCGGAACAAACCAGGTTGTAGGCCACGTAGGATCTGTACGTTTGTTGAGCACCTCAAATATTTCAGGATCTACATCAGCCGTCCATCCCTCGGCTATTTGCAGCACCGGTCCAAGTCCCTTTATCAGATTCAGGCGCGACATGGTGACAGGCATTCCACCTTTCGACAAGAAATTGCTGGAGAAACCTCCGCCACGGAAATAGTCACGGTCGGCCGGAAGCCAGTTCGTTGCTTTCAGACAAGCCTCTGCGTCCTGTTCCGTCATCTCCCAGCAAGGCTTCATGCAAGGTTTCCCGGCTGCATCCGTACTTGCTCCTGTGGCGTCCAGCGTTGTGGCGCCCGAATTGATCAGATGAATCATACCGTTCGAGGCAATACCCGTCAGTTCCTTTCCCGTTACGCGTTTCACGGCTTCCGGACTCCAATAGGTACGCACATCGCTGAACATCTGCCCGCATCCTGTCAGCAAATTGCCAAACAGCATTGCTACGGCATTGCAAGAATCGTTCTCTGTAGCCAACACATAAGCCTTTCTTATGCCGTTCCAGTCAAACGTGCTGCACATCAAAGCCTCCGTAAAGTCACCGTTCGGCTTCCAGTCCGTCCATTGGCGCTGTCCCTGGAAACCGGCAGCAATGGCATGATGGCCGATAGCCTCCTCTTTAAATCCCAGTTCACGCAGTTTCGGATTACCCTGCATCAGATCTCTGACAATCAGAGTCATTTTCACGACAAATTCCCAGTCGGCATCCTTCTGTTCCCGAGTCTTCTGCCGTTCAGGACGATTCTTGTCCCATCCTTCGTTCGACTTGCAGTACTTTTCAGTCCAGGCCATCGCCTTTTCAAACTCTTCATGATCATAAATGCCTTCGTCCATACGGCGCAGGATTTCCGTTTCATCCACGCTTTCGTTCCGCATGCCCAAATATTCCTGGAAGAAGTTCTGGTCTACAATACTTCCCGCAATGCCCATACACTGGCTTCCGACAGACAGATAGCTCTGGCCGCGCATTTGTGCAACGGCAATGGCTGCACGTGCCCAACGCAATATCTTCTCCGCCACATCATCCGGAATCGAATTATCATCCGCATCCTGTACGTCATGTCCATAAATGCCAAATGCAGGAAGTCCCTTCTGGGCATGGCCAGCCAACACTGCCGCAAGGTATACAGCTCCCGGACGTTCCGTTCCGTTAAAACCCCACACGGCTTTCGGCCAGTAAGGATTCATATCCATCGTTTCTGATCCATAGCACCAGCAAGAAGTGACAGTAATCGTTGCACCGACACCCTCACGCTCAAACTTCTCGGCGCAAGCGGCACTTTCACCGACACGGCCTATCGTTCCATCGGCTATTACACACTCTACCGCCTTGCCATCGGCATACTTCACCTGAGATGAAATCAAATCAGCCACGGCCTGAGCCAACTTCATTGTCTTTTCTTCCAGACTCTCGCGGACACCTCCTTGCCGACCGTCTATGGTCGGGCGGATTCCAATTTTAGGATACTTGCTCATAATATAAGAGATTTGTTGTTAATTTTGAACTGTAATGCAAAATTAGACGTTCCAGCCATTTACGAATGACACGAATCCGACATTCAATAGGACAATATCGACTTCCTGCTTTTTCTTTGCCGAAAAAAAGCGCACCCGCTTATGCATGGGCAAAAGCCTTTTGACTATCTTTGCATATCACCAGCGGAGAAACAAAATGAACAACGACATAGACCAGATGCATTTTCTTGTTCTTCACATAGGAGAAGCCTACTGCCTGAACAACTGGAACTACAAAAACATATGCAGTCCCTTTACGCGCATGTATTACGTAACGGAAGGGCATGCCCAGATCGTATTGCCCGACAAGACACAGGACTTGTATCCGGACTTCATGTATATTGTGCCGGCCTTCACTCCGCACAGCTATATCTGCCGGGAGGAATTCCGGCACTACTACATCCACATTTACAACGAATCGGGGCACGATATCCTTGAAGACTGGATACTGCCGACAGAAATAAAAGCCGAGAAAGGGATACTTTCCCGCATCAAGAAACTGCATGAGCTATGCCCGGAAATGGAACTTACGCAGACAGACCCGAAATTCTATGACAACAATTCCACACTGAACAAGAACATTCTGAAGAACAAGCAGAGGGAATTATACGCAAGAGTGGAGTCGCGCGGAATAATCTACCAGCTTCTGGCACAGTTCCTGCATCTTGCCCAGCCCAAACAATACGTAAGGGACGAGCGCATCACCAAAACGCTGGAGTATATCCGCATGAATCTGAACAGCCATCCCGACCTCGATGCGCTGGCAGCCGTTTCGTGCCTTTCGAAAGACCACTTGATCAGACTGTTCAAAAAAGAAATCAACATGACTCCACTGGCATACATCAATAAAAAGAGAATTGAAAATGCCCAGCTCAAACTGGTAACTGAAACCACACCGATAAAAGAAATCGCCTACCAGCTGGGATTTGAAGACCAAACCTATTTCAACCGCATGTTCAAGAAAATGACAGGACTGACACCCATGAACTACCGCAAAAGCTTTCATGACACCGGGCTGTAAGAGCTGCTTCCGGGGGCAACATAAAAAAATCCTCCGCCCTTTTTGAGAACGAAGGATTCTTACAGTCTATAATATCTATCGGTTTATTTCTCGATGCTCACCAGTTCCACTTCAAAAATCAGCGTAGAGAACGGCTTGATCTTACCAGTCTGACGAGTTCCGTAAGCCAGTTCCTGCGGAACATACAGTTCCCACTTAGATCCTACAGGCATCATCTTCAGCGCTTCCTGCCAGCCTTTGATCACACCTCTTACAGACATCGTTGCCGGTTTGTCCTTAGAGCTGTCGAACTCTGTTCCGTCAATCAGCGTACCTTTGTAGTTCACTTTCACTCTTGACTTTTCGGTCGGCTTTTCACCGTTGCCCATCTTGATCACTTTATACTGGAGTCCGCTCTCTGTAGTCTGGATTCCTTCCTTCGACTTGTTGCTTGCCAGGAAGTCTTCGTTCTGCTTCTTATATTCGCCGAACTTTTCTTCCAGAGCCTTCACGCGGATAGCTTCAGACTTAACTTCCACATACGCATTGGCAGAGTCAGCTGTAGCCATACCGTGTCCCTTCACCGTTGCGATGAATCCTGCAAGGAAGTTATCCTTGTCAATAGTCTTAGTTGTGTCTTCGCCAAAGATACGTTTGTTGGTATAGTCAAACATTTCGTCGTTGCTGATCTGCTGGCCAATCTGAATACCTGCCAGATATGCCTTTTCTTTCGCGTCAGTTTCCTTGCAGCCCTGTTCCAGACCTTTGATGAAGTCTGCCACGTGAGCCGAGTCAATGCCCAGACGTCCGTGAACGAAATCCATCAGGCCGCGTGTGTTTGCTGCACCCAACATATAAGAAAGCGTGTCGACATCAGTTTTCAGGTTCGCTTTCGGACCCTGCGCACATGATGCAAGTCCCGCAGCAGCGGCAAGCACCATAAAGAATGTTCCTTTTTTCATTTGCTTTTTCTAATTTTTTATTATAAAACTTCGATTAATTCCACTTCAAAAATCAGTGTGCTGTAGGGAGGAATCATATCGCCTGCTCCCTGCACGCCGTATGCCAGTTCCGAAGGAATATAGAGTTTCCACTTCGCTCCTTCCGACATCAGCTGCAGAGCTTCCACCCATCCCTTGATGACCTGGTTTACGCCGAACACGGCCGGTTCGCCGCGCTTGATGGAGCTGTCGAACAGTGTGCCGTCGAGCAGCGTGCCCTCATAATGGCAGCGCACGCGGTCGGTAGCTTTCGGCTTCTTCCCGTTTCCTTCCCTGATCACTTCATACTGCAATCCGCTGGGCAAAGTCACTACATTGGGATTGTTCCGGTTTGCATCGAGAAAAGCCTTTCCCTGCGCTATATTTTTTTCGTTGACGCTTTTTTCAAGCTCAGCAAAATAATTGTTCACAATCTCACGCGCCTCATTGTGCGTAATGGCTGTCTTGTTACCTTCCAGCACATCTTTTACAGCCTGGGCGAAATCATCGGCATTCAAGTCTTTCGCTCCCATACTTAACAAGTTCTGACCGATTCCAAGGCCAATGGCATAACTGAATTTGTCCATACGATAGATTTAAATCTTTACATTATTTTATTCTTGCGCGGCAAAGGTATCCTTTTTCCATGAATATGAGGAATTTTGACTGATAAAATTTCTTATTTCAGAAGATATGCATCCATCCCGCAGAAAAGAGCCTTCATCTTTTTTCCATAAACTGAAAGCACTTCCGGACACATGCATTCATTTTTATCGCTACATTTGTAAAGTCAAACAAAACATTAGGAGGAACTAAAATGAAGAATCTGGTTGTACTGACGGGAGCCGGCATGAGCGCTGAAAGCGGCATCAGCACGTTCCGCGATGCGGGAGGACTTTGGGAGAAATATCCCGTGGAACAAGTGGCCACACCCGAAGGCTATGCCGCCAACCCGGAACTGGTCATCAATTTCTACAATGAGCGGAGAAAGCAGCTGCTCGACGTGAAGCCCAACCGGGGGCACATCCTGCTGGCCGAACTGGAGAAGGATTTCAACGTGACAATCATTACGCAGAATGTAGACAACCTGCACGAACGCGCCGGGAGCAGCCATGTCATCCATCTTCACGGAGAACTGACAAAAGTGACATCAAGCCTGCAACCGAACAATCCGAAGTGCATCAAGGAGCTGAAGCCGGACGAATACTGCGTGAAGATGGGCGACAAAGCCGCCGACGGATCCCAGCTGCGCCCGTTCATCGTATGGTTCGGCGAACCTGTCCCGATGATCGAAACGGCCATCGACCATGTGATGAAAGCCGACATCTTCGTCATCATCGGCACATCGCTGAACGTCTATCCGGCCGCAGGCCTGCTGAACTACGCTCCGGCCGATATACCTGTCTATCTGATCGACCCTAAAGAGGTGCATATCGGCTCTGGAAGAAGGGTGAACGTAATCCGCATGGGAGCTTCGGAAGGTGTTGAAGAATTAAAAAAAATGTTATTGCAATAATCAGTTGAACAAATTCTTTTTATATTTGTTTTTGATTTAAACGAACAATGATTACTAACTTAAAACAAAGCAGATTATGAAAAAATACGTTTGCACTGTTTGCGATTGGGTTTACGATCCTGAAATAGGCGATCCGGATGCAGGAATCGCTCCGGGAGTTGCTTTTGAAGACCTCCCCGAAGATTGGGTTTGCCCGGTTTGCGGCGTAGGAAAAGAAGATTTCCAACCGGTAGAAGAGTAAAAGAACGGAGTCTGGAACTCCACCTAAGCATAGGAGGATGCCGCGCTGCGGCATCCTCTTTTTTATTCCGGTCAACGGTAAAACCGTTTCAGCCACTTCCTTACCGGCTCGTCATAAAACTTCAGACAGAGATATGCCAGAAGAATATTCCCGATGAACAGGCCCGCGGCAGCCGGCCATACCTGTCCGAAGGTCAGACCATTGTTCCACACCCACGCATAGAACAGATACATCGAAGGATAATGCACGATATAGATGGGATAAGAAATATCTCCCAGAAACTTGCATATCCTCGAACTGGTCCTGTCGGTAGTACATCCGGACGCTCCCAGCCAGACAAGTACGGGAAAGACAAGAACCACGCATACGGTGTCATAAACGCCGTTCATCCAAGGCGCACCGCTTCCTCCCACATGAGGCACGGAGAGCAAAAGGGCAACAATGAGGCTGCACAGCCAGAAAGCGCCACGGATATGAACCGGCCTGAACACACGCGACATCAGCAACCCCATAGGAAATGCAAAAAGCAGGCGCAGCATTCCGCCCGGCAGATTGGTTCCGGCAAGCGTCCAGCCCACCCCGAGATGGCCGTAACCCGAACCGTTTCCCACAGCATATCCGGCCAGACCCAGCGCAGAGGCACCGACTAGCACGGCCAGCCAGCGGACAGAAAGACGGCGGATAAAAAGCGCATACAAAATATTGCCTACATACTCAAAAAACAACGACCAGCTTGGCCCGTTCAAGGGATACATCTCTCCGTTGCCTCTAACCTCCGGACCCGTACCCGGCAAAACAGGCAAAAGCAGACAGCCCATCACCAGAGCCACACCGACCCATGGAAGAGATACAGCCGTATGGTCCCACTTCTCGCATCCCTGCATACAGAAAGCAACAGCGCCCAGCACCGCTCCCATCACCACCATGGGATGAAGGCGGATCAGACGGCGCTTGAAAAAGCTTTTCAATGTCATCTTGCCGCTCGGCCAGCGGTCATCGTAGGCATACCCGATAACAAAACCGGAGAGAATGAAAAAGAAGTCAACGGCCAGATAGCCGTGATTGAACCGCTGGTCGTAAGGGCTCGTGGCGAATCCCTCGAACACGTGATACCAGATAACCAGCAATGCCGCCACTCCGCGCAGCCCGTCAAGCAGTTCATAGTGCGGCTTGGTATCCGCAAAAGCAGCAGAAGACGCCTTTTCTACAACAGTGTCTTTCATAATAACATCACAATATAATAAATTAATAAAACTCGCCGGATCCCCGGA
Organism: Bacteroides sp. ET225; assembly: GCF_024733745.1. Lineage (NCBI taxonomy): Bacteria > Pseudomonadati > Bacteroidota > Bacteroidia > Bacteroidales > Bacteroidaceae > Bacteroides > Bacteroides sp. ET225. Next base: position 84,050 of record NZ_JANRHN010000004.1, read on the forward strand.
TAAAGCATGTCTTCAGTTTGGAGATACACATCTTTAAGCTAGAAACAGCCATCTTTAGGCTGAAGATTTATATCTCCAGCCTAAAGATACAGTTTTTCACGAACAACCATACTTTTTTTGCCGGTCGTCCGCACTTTTTTCATCCGCTATGGTTATGCCCATCTTCTTCATCAGGAAGCAGGCGTTCATGTTCTGTGCCACCCCTTCACGCAACCTGTAGGAAAACGTGAGTTCATCATCCGTGATGTCAGCCTCAAAGCAATAGTTCCGTATATATCCGGGAAACTGGTCTTCCAGCTTTCCGAGAAGCAGGTCATGAGTAGCGATGATTCCGTTGGCGCGCAGACGCATGAACTGGCGGATCAGATCAAAAGACCCCTTCTGCTTGTCGGCCGAATTAGTTCCTTTCAGAATCTCGTCAAGAATGATGAAGAGTTCGTTCCCTTCGTCCAGCAGATCTATAATCCGCTTCAAACGCTTCAGTTCGGCAAAGAAATAAGATTCATTATCCGAAAGCGAATCGGAGGTGCGCAAGCTGGTGACCAACTGGCTGGGACAAAGAGTGAGCGACCTGCAACAGACAGGAGCGCCGATACATGCCAGCAAATAGTTCACGCCGATGGTGCGCAGATAGGTGCTCTTGCCGGCCATGTTCGCGCCGGTTATAATAAGGAAATAAGGGCGGGAAGGTATGGCCGCATCATTCTTCACGCATTGCTGCTCCGGCATCAGAGGATGTCCCATTTCCGAAGCAAGGAAACAGAAGGGAGTGTCGGTCAGGACGGGATAAACATAATGAGGGCGGTTGTAGGCAAACGTACCCAACGAACACAGCGCATCAAGCTCTCCCACCGCTTCCAGCCAGTCCATCACATACCTTCCGTAACGCTCTTTCCAGCGTTCGATGCGCACAATCTGCTGCAACTGGAAGAATATGCTTCCTTCAAGAAGGATATAAAGCAACTGGTTGTTGCGCAAGTCCAGGCGGTCGAGTTCATTCGAGAGCTGTAGCAGTGCGTCCACCGGCGACTTCCCGTCCATATCCAAACGCTCCATCAGGCGGTTCATGCCTTCCGATTTCCACTCTTCCTTCTTGGCAAGCGCAATCAGCCGGGCATATCCGTTGAGTGTTTTCAACTGCTTGCCGTAGTCTTCCTGAATCCGTGTGGCACGCTTGATGATGCCGAAGCTCACTATAACAAAACAGATGAATGACAGGCCGAACCATTGGACGGAAATCAGGCCGAACAAAGAAGTTATCAACAGGAGGCTGTTAATAAGTGGCACTCCCCAAATGCAGAGTTTCACCCAAAGGGCATTCACATATTGGCAGGGAGCCTGAATCCAACTCTGTATATTTTCCTCGTCATCCGGATTGCCCTGATGCACAAGTCCCGTTATCCGGAACTGCTCACGAAAGTCCGCACGGACGCTCAAGTCCTTGACAATCTCCTGCCTGCACTCAATCTCAGCCTTTGTCTTGAGATGCGCCTGCATCCAGTGTGCCAGACGTTTCTTTCCGAAACAGGTGCAAGTGCGGCAAACGGCCTGAAACAAAGAACGACGGCCGAAGAGGTCAAGGTCGAAAGAATAGAGATGCTCCGGATCAACAAATTCATCTCCCCTGTCAAAGCAACTGTAATCACCTTTCAGTCCGGCAAGTTCTTCCATATTGACACGCTTTTGAACTTCAAGCCAGGCCTTGCGGTAAAAAAGCCGGTTATGGATCTTTACCAGCACAAAGAAAGGAACAAACGTGCAGCATGCCCATAGCCATAAAATCCAACTGTCGGTCGGATACAGCCAGATGATTCCAACAATACCTGCAACAAACAATATCACACGCAGCATGCTCACCCGCATGATCCGTGCTTTCACTTTCCCCAATTCCAGCTCTGTGGACGAAATTCTCTGAGCGTAATGCTTTTCTGGCTCCATATCTGTTTTTTGTTTGCGGCAAAGGTAAAGAAAAAGGTTTAAAATACTGTTAAATGGCAGTGCATGTTTGCTTTTTTACCGATAAAATCGCTTCTTTGCAGCCAGTTAGATAGCGTGTACGACAACTCCGTGTTCGCACACAATAAAAATTAAGACAGAATTTCAAATCATTCAATTCAATAAACAAATCTAATCATTATGGCAAACGAACTGTTTAACGTAAAAGACAAAGTAGTAGTAGTGACCGGTGGAACCGGCGTGTTGTGCAAGAACATTTCAAAGTACCTTGCTGAACAAGGTGCCATAATCATCGCGCTCGGGCGCAAAGAAGAAGTGGGGAACGCACTGGTAAGCGACATCAAGAGCCAAGGCGGTGAAGCCATGTTTCTGAAAACGGACGTGATGAGCAGAGAAGCTCTGGAAGCCGACAGAAAAACAATTCTGGACAAATACGGACGCATCGACGTGCTTCTGAACGGTGCGGGAGGCAACATGGCCGGAGCAATCATCCCGCCCGACAAGACTTTCTTTGACCTTGACATCGACGCTTTCAGAAAAGTTGTCGACCTGAATCTCTTCGGAACGGTATTGCCTACAACTGTATTCGCTTCTGCAATGGTTGAACAGAAGAAAGGTGTAATCGTAAACTTCTGTTCCGAATCGGCTTTCCGGCCCTTGACCCGTGTCGTAGGCTACAGCGCGGCAAAAGCTGCAATCGCCAACTACACCAAATACATGGCAATCGAAATGGCTACGAAGTTCGGCGAAGGCATCCGTGTCAATGCCATTGCTCCGGGATTCTTTCTCACGGAACAAAACCGCTCCCTAATGACTAACCCTGACGGCACGCCGACCCCACGCATGCAGTCTGTTATCGCGCATACGCCTTACGGCCGTTTCGGAAAGCCGGAAGAACTGTACGGCACCATCCATTATCTTATCAGCGACGCTTCAAGCTTCGTAACGGGCGCTGTGGTGGTTGTTGACGGAGGATTTGACGCATTCAGCATCTAAATCAGACAGAATACTAAAAAGACACCAGGCTGGGGTTCTCTCATCGAGCTTCAATCACCCTCCAGCCTGGTGTCTTTCGTTTATGCCGTTTGGCCGGCACGATAGTCTGTGCGAATATATGAAAGATTATCGAACCTTCAAAGAAGATTTCTTCAAAATCATTGATTTTTGTCATTATTTGCATGATGAAGGATATGATTTAATGAAGTTTTGACACGGTTAGTAAAAGACCATTCTTTAATAATTGGCTTACAATGTACTTAAATGGAGTTTTGACGTGTGTATCCTCTATGAACATAGGTACTTTTTTAGTAGGTTGTGTATAAAATCTGTTTTTTATTTATTTTTCTTGCTGTTATCTGAAAAAATAATTTTCTACTATACCTACTTTTTCTACTTTACTTAATATTTATATATAAACACATTATAATATGAGGCTATATAGACAAATGAATGATAAGAGCAAATTACGTATTAGTAATAGATTAAAAGGGCGAAGTTTAACCGATAGTCATAAACAAGCCATTAGTAACAGTATGAAAGCTTATTGGAAGACCATACCCGATAAACCAGTCGATAAAAATAATGAGAGTAAAAATACTGAAAGTAATGAAGAGAGTATGTAAACGAAAAATTGTGATAGATGCCTTAACGGTATGTTTTGAAGTCATAGACTGCTATCATTATGATAGGATAAAAGAACTTGAATATGGTGAAACTTATGACCTTTATGAATTTCAATTAGTTCGAGTTGAAGGTCGATACTATGATAATGTCTATAACATTATATATAAAGATAAAGAGAACGAAATAGAGTTCGGCCAGTTAAAGTTTAATATCAGAAATGTAGGAGAACCAAACAACCTTCATAATAATGGTATGTTAAAAGTCTGGATAAGCCTAAATAATCACAGTTTATACACGAATGACCAATTTTATTTGGGCTATATTGCAACAAAATTAGGTTTAGAGCCAAACAACATAACGGTATTAGACCTTTGCAAAGATACTCCTTTCAATGTTAGTAAGGTATTACGGAATTTAATAAAGGATAAGACCGTAACAACCATTTTGAATGGGAAAAGGATAAAAGACCGTGATAGTGACCGTGCAGAAATAACTTACACAACGAGCGGCAGCCTCAACAAGACAGATAAATACATGACTATTAATGTCAAGCAGAAAAACGCAATCAAGGATAAGTCAAAAGGAATTACTATAGCGACTTATGACAAGATAGCAGAAATAAAAAATAGTTCGGGTAAAGATTACATTCTCAATTACTACGGTAATCCCCAAAAGTTATATCGTACTGAGGTTCACCTAAATAATCAAGAAATAAAGGACTACTTGGAAAACCGTGGTTTATTTTTCAATTATTATATGATTGACGAAGTAATGTTGGAAGACATGTTCTATTATCACTTAAATAGCGTTATTCGCTTTGAAAAGGGTAAAGACCGTATAACTTGGGAAAATTTATGTGGTAAGGTAGCTGCATAAACCTATTTAATTCTTTTTTTCATGGAGTTATAACAACCCACTCTGTCAACATTTATATATTATGTATAAGTTGTTATAAATTACGATATTAGTATCAAAATTAAAACGTATCAATATAATCTAATAAAAGACTATACTGATACGTTATTTTTGTGTCATTCTAATTTAAAAGATTACTTAGAATCAACTATATTTGAACTATTATTGAGAAATAGTGTAACTTTGTGATAAATAACAGCTCACAACAAACCGTAATTGCTAAATTCTTACTATCTTTGCTGTGCTACTATAAAAAATAATAGCAGACATATTTAGGGAAGCGTTTAGCTTTGTTCCATAATGATGAATCTCGACACCTCATCTGTAAAGTTGGAAGAGCAAAGACGGTTTTCCTTTGGTTTCGTATATATGTATTCATTACATATACAGCCAAAGGTGTGAGCTGTTTTCTTGTCTACTTTACGGGCAGTCGAGAGCCTATCATTAGGATGAGAGTTAACAGACTCACACTTTTCTTATATGCCGATTGTTCCATTTTTTATATTTACACTTTGGGTCTGAGTGAGAGTTATTTTATTATGGCTTTAATTCAATGTAATGAATGTGGACAGAGCGTTTCAGATAAGGCTGCTAATTGTCCGAATTGTGGTGCTCCTCTTTCCTCGACAGAAAACAAAGAAGCAATACTTAAACTTGTTTGGAAAGGGAAATATGCTGTGACAAAGACATCTATGGAGGTTGTTGTTAATGGGAAGTCTTTGGGATTATATTCTTATAATGATGGTTTTGAATTAGATATTCCTATTCAATCTTCTTTTATGGATATTGCATTACGTTGTAATGGCATGACATTTCATATAAAACTTCCAATTGAATCTCAGGAGAACTATACATGTAAATTATATTATTCTGCATTCTCTTACTTCTATTACGAGTTGTATAATAGTACTGGACATTTGATGAAAAAGGATAAGTTGGGTATTGGAATGTGGATTTTATGCTTTTTAATACCTTTAGTTGGCTTTATTTATTTCTTCGTGAAAAAGAATGAGTATCCGTCAAAAGCAAAAAGTGCATTACTGATAAGTATTGTTGGTTTTATTATAGCCATTTTGCAAATGTATATATTGTAATTAGGGAATGGCTTTAATCTATTGTAAAGATTGCGGACAACAAATTTCAGATAAAGCGACTAATTGCCCTCATTGTGGTGCTCCTATTGCTGATAATAAACAGCAGATAATAGGTAATTCAAATGGATTTGCAGTAAAACTTGGCTATGTGTTTTCTTTTTCTTCTTTTTTTATATTTCCATTAATTTTCGGATTGACGGGATTTATTTTAGGTGTTGTTAATGTAATAAAAAAGGAAGATTTACACGGGTGGGTGCAAATTGCTTTATCTATATTCTCGTTAGTAATAGAGTTTTCTGATGCTTTTTATTTTGACGAGTTGTATTGGTCCTGATGTGAGTAAAAATGAGTTTATTTATAGATTGGGATAATCTTAATTTGAAATAAAAGAGCTTTATCGTTGCTATAATTAGGAACTGATAAAGCTCTTTTATGCTTGTTATATAATCAGGTATTTAGATGGCTTTCGTAGATTTTATTTATATGTATTTAGAGGATTAGTTGATTCTGTGAGATGTTGTTAATCAGAATTGTTTCTAATTCTTTGATACTATAGAATTGATATATTTTCCCCTTTATCTTAATATAACCTTCCACCTTTTCATCATCTGCTTGTTCAAACAGACTTTTAATAGATACTCCTAAAGCGTTCGCTATTTTCTCAACTGTGTCAAGACGGGCGTTTCCGTACATCGCTCTATTAAGGCTTGCAGGGTCAATCCCCATACTTGCTGCAAGGTCCTTTAACTGCTTGCCTTGTTCCTTACATAGTCGTTTTATATTTTCAGCCAAGATTTTTTCCATATACTTTTTATGGCAAAGTTATAATATTTGTTTTAAATATCAAAGATATTTGTTTAAATTGAATTTTATATCAATTTGCGTTTGCAGGACAATTATATTATATGTATATTTGCAATATGATAAATTGATATTTAAAACAATTATGGTAAAGACGGTAATTTTCGCACGAGTATCAACAGGTCTTCAAGAATACGACAGACAAGTCAATGAATTAACAGCTTTGGCAAACACTAACGGCTGGAGTGTTGAGGCTGTATTTGCTGAAAAAATATCGGGGGCAAAATCCAATAAAGAAAGGACGGAACTTTTGAATATGGTAAACTATGTTGAAAATAACCATATAGATAAAGTGTTGGTTACAGAGCTGAGTCGCTTAGGTCGTGACACTTTACAAGTGCTGGAAGTAATTGAGATGCTGAATAAAAAAGAGATTAGTCTTTATATTCAGAATTATGCTATTGAAACCTTAACTAAAGAAGGTAAAGTTAATGCAATGAGTCAATTCCTTATTACCATTCTTGCTGAGGTAGCAAGAATGGAGCGTAAACAATTAGGGAAAGAGTTGCAAGTGGTTATCAAAATTTCCGTAATAATGGTGGGAAAGTAGGTCGAAAAACAGGGTATCGTAAATCAGATAAAGACATGAAGGAACAATACGGGAAAGAAATTCAATTACTTAAGAAAGGTTTATCACTTCGGAATGTAAGTGCAATCACACATACAAGTATCAATACTCTTAGAAAGTTACGAATTATTTGCGCATAATTTGGTTTTTAAAAATATTTTTGACACGTTTGCACAAAACGTAGTTCTTTGACTTTTTGATAAACAAGAATATTTTAATTGATGACCATCTTTTGAAAAAGTAAGTTTATTGTAAACAGAAAGGTAGCAATCTGGTATTTGGCACAAAGTGTTTTATTGTTATTGGATGGTCAACAAATACCAAAAATAAGTGCATGAGGCACATTGTAAATGTTTGATAAATCGTGAATTACAAATATTATGAGAAATATTTCAACGATTTAGAAATTTCAGAAAAAGAAGCTAATGTTTTACTCGACTATTTGTCGTCATTAGCCGAGATAGGTATTAAATTTGTTAACGAACATAAAATTGAGTGTTATGAAAAATTGTGTAATTTGGACGAGGGTATCAACCAAGCGTCAAGAGGATAACGGTGGGTCATTGGATGACCAAAGATGTAAATGTGAGGCTTTTGCCAAACAAAACGGATATAAGATAAAAGGATATTTTGGCGGAACACACGAGTCCGCCAAAACTCCTGGTCCTTTACTAAAAGAAATGTATCATGCAATTAAGAAGGACAAAACAATTACTCATATTATCGTATCTGTTGTGGACAGATTTAGCAGAAATGTAGGACAAGCCTCAACAATTATAGATGAACTACTGAAACAAAATGTAGTTATAGTTGAGGCTGCTACGGCTATAGATACTTCTACACGAGAGGGGATAATGATGATTAAGTTCAAGTTAACCTTAGCTGAATGGGATAATGGCAACCGTACCGATAAATTTATATCGGGTCGTAAACATTGCCTTGAAAGCGGTGTATATTGTGGGGCAGCCAAGCCACTGGGGTATGATAAACATGGTAAATCCTTGGGAACTACCTTTACAATCAACGATAAAGGGAAATTGATAGCAAAGGCTTTTAGGTGGAAATTACAAGGGCTTGCAAATCATCAGATAATAAGTAAACTTGCTGCTTACGGGTTGGAGATGAGTAAACAAAAGCTACATCACATTCTGACCAATCCATTTTATGCAGGTAAAATCCGTCATAAAATGTTGGAGGGTAAATTAGTAGATGGCAATCAACCTTGCATAGTGAGTTATGCTGATTTTTTGCGTGTTCAGGATATATTGAGCGGTAAAACGGGAGTGTATAAACATCAGAAGGAAACACCCCGTTTCCCTTTGAAACGACATGTATTGTGCAGTAAAGACCATACACCATTTACGGCGTACACTGTAAAGAGAAAGAATATTGACTACTACAAATGTAACTTGAACGGCTGTAAAACCAATGTATCGGCAAAGAAACTGCATAGTAAGTATGAGGAGCTTTTGCGTACCTACAAAATTCCAAAGGTCTTAAAACCTATCTTACACGATATTATATCAACAATGATACTTTCCGACAATGAAGAACAACGGAAGAATGAAAGCCTTTTAAAGAAGCAGAAGACCGAATATCAGAATAAGTTGAAAGCTTGTAAAGTTAGGTTTGGAACAGGAGATATTGATGAGGATGTATATCGGTTGACCAATGAAGAACTTCAAGGAAAGTTGGATAAGATAGAGTTGGAGTTGGCTCAGTGCCAGAAAGAGTTATCGAACCGCAAGGAAGAAGTGGACGAAGTGTTTTTAATGTGCTGTAAATTAGATTCTTTATGGAAAAATTCCTCTTTGGAAATAGAGCAGAAATTACAGAACCTGCTCTTTCCCAATGGAATTTTGTGGGATAAAGAAAAAGATGATTATCGAACCTTTAACGAAAACGAGGCACTTTCAATAATTGCGAGGTTATCAGATAGTTACAGAAAAGAAAAAGAGGATTTCCTTGACGGGAAATCCTCAAAAGTAAAATTGTGCGCCTGATAGGACTCGAACCTACACGTCTCACGACACCAGATCCTAAGTCTGGCGCGGCTACCAATTACGCCACAGGCGCGCACAACGATTGCTAAAAATCTTTTTCGGCTGCAAATATAACGTTTCTTTTTCTTTCAGCCAAATTTTATTTTAGTTCTTTAACACACCACAGGCCTCCTCAATCATTGTATCCTTGCCTTCCTGCATGTCTTCGCTCAACATGTCAACTCGAATATCGGGCTCAATGCCAAACTCCAGCTGGTTCATATCGGGATCAAACATCGGACTGGCGGAAAAACGGATTGACCATCCGTTGGGAAGTTCCGAACTGAACGGCAACCCTGAACCTCCGCCCGTCACATCGCCCATTACCGTAACATTGGGCAACTGCTTCATGGCATTCACAAAATCATTCGTTGCGCTATATGAACGGCGGTTGGTCAGCACGACACATTTTTTCTGCCACCGGATACCGTCCGAAGGCTCCAGATAGACTTCTTGCGGCTCTGAGAAGTCGTTATGGCCAGGGCCGGTCTTATGAGACATGTAGCCAACCAGCACCTTTTCGTTGGTAAAGCGCGCCGCCAGCTTTTGCGCTGTGGTCAGCGCACCTCCTCCATTATTCCGGACATCTACGATCAAGCCGTCGCATACACTCATCTTATACAGCATCTGATCGAGATTCCCGTCACCGATACCGTCAGAGAAACTCTCGCAATACACATAGCCTATATTGTTTTCCAATATCTGATAAGTAAGCCCTGAAGAGTTGATATAGTCTTTTTTCAAATAATTGCTCTGGATGCTGTCGCTGAAGTTTCGGGGATAGTTGTCGAACCATGCGCGATATTGTGATGTTCCTATCGAACTGCTCAGGTTGACATGTCCGTCGCGCAGCTCGTTGACCATTTCTGAAAGCACTTCAAACAAAGCCTCAGCCCCCATCGACGATGTGATGCGCTCGGCATAGCGCGTATGAACCTCGCTCCAGTCGAGTCCGTACTCCTGATTCTTGTATTCGAGGAAGCAATACTGCTCGTCGATTATCTTCCAGAGCGCTTCGAAATTGTCTTGAGGGGAGTTTCCGGAAAAATCCTCCCGGATGCAGGACGTGGATGCAAACAGCCATCCGCAACATATAAACAGCATCAGCAACAAACGTTTCATTTCTTTTTGTCAATTAAAAGGGAGTTACACGATTAGGCATACTGACCTTGCGTCTGCCCTTCAGCAGATAAAGATTCTTTACAAACCCGACCATAAAGTCATGCGAATAGACATGCGACTTCAAGTGGTTCACCTTCGCCTGCTGGATATTGCAGACATAACCCACCCTCATCACCACCTTCCGCACGGGAAAGTCAAGCGTAAGCATCTGCCTGAGTGAAGGGTTGTTGTGGAAAGACGTGAAAGCCACATGCCGCCCGTCGTGTCCCAAAGAAAACATTTCATAATAGGATTCGCCGAATTCCGGAGAAAACATTGCTCCCAAGACGGGCAGATCGGCCTGATAGCGCAGCACCATCGGATAGCGCGCGATGCGGAACTTATAAACAAGCATGCCCGAAGCGTCAATGCTTCCGTATGCTTTTGCCTGGGCCGGATTGTTAGAGTTCCGCACATTATAGATTCCTCCTACAGTAAGGTCAAGCATCGGCCCGAAAAGAATCTTCAGATCATCATTGATACGGAACTGGTAATGAAGCCCGCAAGTCCAGTTGAAAAAGCCTGAATACATCTCACCTGTCCCGGAACGATTTTTCGTATACGAGCCGCTGGCCTGCACCAGATTCTGCACCGACACGTTTCCGTCCATAAGCCGTGTCATCCGCATGCTCTCGTGGAGAATGCGCACTTCCGGTCCCTTGTATTCTACCGGAGAAAGATATGTTTCAAACACATTCGACTTCCCCGCTCCTATCATCGTCGAACGCATCACATAGCGAGTGGCGCGCAGGCTGTCTTCCTGAGCCGAGGCCCGCAGCACACACAGCATGCAAGCCAATATCGCGGATAACAATACGATTCGTTTCATTTGCTAAAACAGATGCATTTGTCCGTCATTATCTTCGGCCGTGACATCATTGTCAACAGCTTCGTCAATCTCTTCCGGATCCGTTTCCGGCTCCGGCACGCGTGTCGGCTCAAGCTCCTCAATGCGCTCCACCGTATAGGTTGTCAGACGCTTACCTTTCGCCTTAAAGCCCTTCACCCCCACAAAGTCGCTCGCCTCAACCACAAGCGGTTCGCGGAACTGGTCGTGCCCGCCGAACACCACCTGTATGCGAGGATAAACCTCCCCGCTCAGCAACACCAGCTGGGAGTGCTTGTTGTCGCCCAAATAATTCTGACGCTTTGATCCAGCCTCAAAAGCAAACCGCTTCAAATAAGGATAGTTCTGCTGGTCTGCATCGTAAAGTACAGCCGTCCATACTTTTTCCGAATCAAATTTTTCAACAAAGCGGATGCCTGCATCATAATGATTGTTCAGGTCGAAATCGGTCGTATAGAATTCGCCGTTTTCCATGACTACCAGTATATTGTCACCGCTTTGGAACTCTCCCAGATACTGTCCCCGCCCGTCATAGTTCAGACGAAGCACATCATGGTCAAACCACACCTTGCGTCCGCCCAGCGTAGAGCCTCCGCGCTGTTTCAGGCTGATTTTATGCACATCGAACTTGGTCAGCAGATTTCCCATCGACTGGCGTCCCTTGATATTGATTTCACTGAAATCCCTTTCAAACACCAGCTTCTTGATACGCGGATTGGGGCGCAGAGTGACCTTAATCACTTCGGCCTCCCCATTCGGGTTAGCCGTGAAATAGACAATCTTTGAGCCGGGATTCCCCTGCGTCACATCATATTCACGGTCACGTATCATCGAAGTCACGTTGAAACGCTTGATATAATAATACCCTTCTTTTCCGTCACGATAAATGACATTATATATGGTACGCTTGTCGTTCTTCTTGAACACGTTGACATACAGGATATTCTTGCCTACAAAAAGCTTGTCGGATATACGGACGATCTTATATTTCCCGTCTTTATAGAAGATTATCACATCGTCGATGTCTGAGCAGTTGCACACAAACTCGTCCTTCTTCAGCCCCGTACCGATAAAGCCCTCTTCGCGGTCTATGTAGAGCTTTTCGTTGGCTTCGGCAACCTTTGTCGCCACGATTGTATCGAAGTTGCGGATTTCGGTGCGGCGCGGATAATGCGCGCCGTACTTCTCCTTCAGGCGTGCAAACCAGTCGACCGTATACTCCACTATATGCGCCAGATGATTGTCGATTTCCTCCAGGTCAGCCTTCAGACGGGCAATGAACTCGTCCGCCTTGTCTTTATTGAACTTCAGAATACGCGCCATCTTGATTTCCATCAGCTTCAGGATATCCTCCTTGGTCACTTTACGCACCATCTGCGGATAGAACGGAGTCAGCCGTTCGTCAATGTGCTCGCAAGCCGCATCCATCGTTTCAGCCTGTTCAAACTGCTTGTCCTTATAGATCCGTTCTTCGATGAAGATTTTCTCCAGCGAAGCGAAATGCAAGGTTTCCAGCGTTTCATCCCGCCGGATATTCAGTTCCTTGCGCAGCAAGTCGAGCGTATTGTCCACAGACCTCCGAAGCACGTCGCTTACCGAAAGGAAATGCGGCTTTTTGTGGTCGATGACACAGCAGTTGGGCGAGATGTTCACTTCACAGTCTGTAAAGGCATACAGCGCGTCAAGCGTCTTGTCTGAAGAAACGCCCGGAGCCAGATGGATCAAGATCTCCACCTTTCCGGCCGTATTGTCGTCCACTTTGCGGACCTTTATCTTTCCCTTTTCAATCGCTTTCAGAATTGAGTCGATAAGCGAAGAAGTAGTCTTTCCGTAGGGAATCTCCGTGATGCAGAGCGTCTTGTTGTCAATCTTCGATATCCTGGCGCGCACCCTCACCACTCCTCCTCTCTCGCCGTCATTGTAGCGCGACACATCGATCGCCCCTCCTGTCTGGAAGTCAGGATACAGCCGGAACTCTTCTCCCTTGAGGTACGCTATTGCCGCATCGCATATTTCGTTGAAGTTATGAGGCAGAATCTTCGAAGAAAGTCCGACGGCAATGCCTTCCACTCCCTGGGCAAGCAAAAGCGGGAACTTCACCGGAAGAGTGACCGGCTCGCGGTTCCGTCCGTCATACGAAGCCTGCCACTCGGTTGTCTTCGGATTGAACACCACATCAAGAGCGAACTTCGACAGACGAGCCTCGATGTAACGCGGAGCCGCGGCGCTGTCGCCGGTAAGGATATTCCCCCAGTTTCCCTGGCAGTCTATCAGCAAGTCCTTCTGCCCCAACTGCACCAAGGCATCGCCGATGGAAGCATCGCCGTGCGGATGAAACTGCATGGTATGGCCCACAATGTTTGCAACCTTATTGTAACGCCCGTCATCAAGCCGCTTCATGGAGTGCAGGATACGCCGCTGGACAGGCTTCAGCCCGTCGTTGACATGCGGCACCGCACGTTCCAGAATGACATAAGAGGCATAATCCAGAAACCAGTTCTGGTACATGCCTGTCAGCTGGTGCTTCACATCGCCGTCGGCAGCCGCAGCAGGAGTATAGTCTGAATGCTCTTCGTTAGGGGAATTGCTTGTATCTTTCTTGTCAAGGATATCTTCGCTCATAGGTGGTTTTTAGTCTGTCGCTTGCAAAGATACAAAATAAAATTCAAAATCAAAAGCCGCTTCCCTCCATGAAAATCAGGGCGCGGGCCATACGATCTTACAATTCTTACAAATTACAATTAACAAAAGTAATTTCCACGACAGGCGGACCGGAACGGATCCTCACCCGCAAAGGTCCGCACAATCCGTGCGCCCAGATTCCCGGACTTATGCGCCCGGCACGAACAACCTGAGCGTTCAGATTCATCTTCCTTGCGGCACAGATCCGGGACGCTTCTTAAACGAATTGAGCACCGGGATGGTCAGCGGCAAAGCCAGCAGAAACGAGCAGAGATCGGCCGCGGCCTGGCTCACCACCACTCCTCCCAGCCCGAAGAAATGAGGAAGAATCAGAATGAAAGGTATGAAGAACAGCCCCTGACGGGAAGAGGCCAGCGTGACGGCGCGCGCCGGACGGCGGATAGTCTGAAGCATCATGTTGCACAAAATCACCCACGCCCCGAGAGGAAGCGTCACAAGCTGCCAGCGCAAGGCGCGGGCTCCCACGGCTATCACCTCCGCATCGCCTTCGCGGAACCACGCCACCACCTCGGGCGCATAAATGTAGCCTATAACCGAACAAACCAAGAGAAACACCACTCCCACACGCACGCAGAACCAGAATCCCTGGCTGACCCGCGAATAAATCCCCGCACCATAATTATAGCCGCACACAGGCTGGAATCCCTGCCCGAAGCCTACCACAAACGAGTTGATGAACATGCAGATACGTGTCACGATAGACATGCCGGCGATAGCGGCATCGCCATATCTTCCGGCGGCAACATTGAGCAGGATAGTAGCCACGCTCGACAGTCCCTGACGGCAGAGCGAAGGGCTTCCGCCATAAACAATTTCCTTGAAAAAGGCAGGCTTCGGAGTGAAGTTCCGGAAACGGATGCGGATGTTCTCGCCCCGGCTGTCCATATAGAGCAGAATGAAGAAACTGCACACCTGCCCGCAGATTGTCGCCCATGCAGCTCCGGCAATGCCCATGCCGCAAACAAAAATCAGCAGCGGAGCAAGCCCGATATTCAGCACGGTTCCCGTCGTAATGCCGACCATCGCATAGAGCGCATTCCCCTGAAAGCGCATCTGATTGTTGAGCACCAGCGAAGAAGCCATAAAAGGCGCACCCAGCAGGATGATTCCAAGATAAGTTTCGGTATAGGGCAGAATGGTGGGAGTGGAACCGAGCTCACGGCAGATGAACGTAAGAAAAGACTCGCCCACAGCCGTAATGACGCACCCCATGGCAAACGCGCTGAAAAACCCCGTGGCCGCCATCTTCTCGGCGTTCTTGTAGTCCTTCGCTCCCAGCTTGCGCGAAATGTAGTTTCCCGACCCGTGCCCGAAGAAAAAACCGAAAGCCTGGATGATGGCCATGACAGAAAACGAAATACCCACGGCCGCAGTAGCCTGCGTGTTGATTTTCCCCACAAAATACGTGTCAACCATCACATAGATAGACGTAACCATCATGCTGATGATTGTAGGAACGGCCAGCGAACCGATGAGCGGCGGAATCGACGCAGTGGTCATCTGGGTAAACTTGTCCTTATGCTCGTGTTTCATCATATGGAATTTTCTCCCGCAAATTTAGGGATTTTTGCCGAAGCGAAACGCCCGGACGGAGGAGATTCATATAAATTAATATACTGACATGCTTCGTTTTTCCTCATAAATGCGTATCTTTGTGCGGTTTTACGAACCACAGAGGACACAGAGGCACACTGAGTCTTTTTTATTTATCATCCTCTGTGGCAGCCTGTAACCTCTGTGGCGAAAAGTAACAAAATATAAACTAAAAGTAAAATGGCACAAGAAGACGTTTTCAAAAAACTGGTTTCACACTGCAAAGAATATGGATTTGTGTTTCCTTCAAGCGAAATCTACGACGGACTGGGAGCCGTATACGATTACGGACAGAATGGTGTGGAACTGAAAAACAATATCAAGCAATACTGGTGGCAGAGCATGGTGCTGCTGCATGACAATATCGTTGGAATCGATTCGGCCATCTTCATGCACCCTACCATCTGGAAGGCTTCGGGGCATGTGGACGCGTTCAACGACCCGCTCATCGACAACCGCGACTCTAAAAAGCGTTACCGTGCGGATGTGCTGATTGAAGATCAGATTGCCAAATACGACGAGAAAATCAACAAGGAAGTGGCGAAAGCCGCAAAAAAATACGGCGATGCGTTCAACGAACAGGAATTCCGTTCAACAAACGCACGCGTGCTGGAGCATCAGGCAAAACGCGATGCCCTGCACGAACGCTACACCAAGGCGATGAATGCCGGACCGGATCTGAACGAACTGCGCCAGATTATTCTGGACGAAGAAATCGTATGCCCGATTTCGGGAACAAAAAACTGGACTGAAGTACGCCAGTTCAACCTGATGTTCTCCACCGAAATGGGTTCCACCGCCGACGGAGCGATGAAAGTGTACCTGCGCCCGGAAACAGCACAAGGTATCTTCGTGAACTACCTGAACGTGCAGAAGACAGGCCGCATGAAGATTCCGTTCGGCATAGCGCAGATAGGCAAAGCGTTCCGCAACGAAATCGTGGCACGCCAGTTCATCTTCCGCATGCGCGAATTCGAACAGATGGAAATGCAGTTCTTCGTGAAGCCGGGAACAGAGCTTGAATGGTTCAAGAAATGGAAAGAAACCCGCTTGAAGTGGCACAAGGCTCTGGGATTCGGAGATGACCACTACCGCTACCATGATCACGAGAAACTGGCTCACTATGCCAACGCAGCCACAGACATCGAGTTCCTGATGCCTTTCGGATTCAAGGAAGTAGAGGGTATCCACAGCCGCACTAACTTCGACTTGAGCCAGCACGAGAAGTATTCGGGAAAGAGCATCAAGTATTTCGATCCCGAAATCAACGAATCATATACTCCGTATGTCATCGAAACGTCAATCGGCGTAGATCGCATGTTCCTGAGCGTGATGAGCGCGGCCTACTGCGAAGAGAAGCTGGAAAACGGAGAAACACGCGTCGTATTGAAGCTGCCCGCAGCACTGGCTCCGGTGAAACTGGCCGTGATGCCGCTGGTAAAGAAAGACGGACTGCCCGAAAAGGCGCGCGAAATCATGGACGACCTGAAGTTCCACTTCCACTGCCAGTATGACGAAAAAGACTCCATCGGCAAACGCTACCGCCGTCAGGATGCCATCGGAACTCCCTACTGCGTAACCGTCGACCACCAGACGCTGGAAGACAACTGTGTGACGCTGCGCAACCGTGACACCATGGAACAGACACGTGTGCCCATTGCCGAGCTGAACAACATCATCGCGGACAAGGTAAGCATCACAAGCTTGCTGAAGACGCTCCAATAAAATAGACTGAGCGCATGAAAAAAAACATTTTTTTGCTGATAGCCGCTTTTACCATTCTCTCATTGGGATTCACTTCGTGTGCGGAAGACACGAAAGCGGTTGATCCTTATGCCGACTGGCAGGGACGCAACGAACATTATTTGGATTCGATTGTGGACGTAGCGCGCACCAATGCGGACGGAAGCTGGGAAATTTATCGCAACTACAAAGTGCAGACCGACAATTCTACGGCAGGAGGCGGCATAGGCGGAACATCAATCACCAATCCGTACGAAACTCCGGCCGACGAAACAGACTCTGTGTATGTAAGAGTGATCAAAGCCGGAGATGGCATCACTCCCTTATATACAGACAGCGTGACCGTTTATTACCGCGGTTCGCTCATCAACGGAACCGTATTCGACCAGAACTTTCAGGGAGAACTTGATACGGATGTGCATACGCCTACCACTTTTGCATTGCAGTCTTCAGGCTATGACGGACTGGTAAATGGCTGGATTACCGCCTTGCAGCACATGCAGGAAGGCGAACACGTAATGCTTTATATACCGTCTGACCTGGCTTACGGCGCATCCGGACGCGAAAATGTCCCCGGACATTCAGTCCTTATCTTCGAAATGCTGCTTGAAAAGGTGATTCACCCGAAAGGCATAGAAGACAGAAGCCGCGTTGCATCTCAGCAGGAAAATGAATGACAATATCTTTATTGAAGGCAAAAGCACGGAAGCACAGAGCAAAAAACGAAGAAGCTCTGCGTTTCCGTGCTTTTCCATTCAACGAACTTACCTTCTCCGCAGCTTCTTATAACGGATTTCTTTCAGCCCGAAGTTATCGGGATGCGTGAAGATTATCTTTATAGCCATCAGCCTGTAAATATACCGGTTGGTTTCTTCCACCAACTGCAGGTCGATAGCCTCATCCACACGCTGGCGCTTCAGTTCCGAACGGATACGGTTCTGACCGATATTATACGACTGGGCTACGGCCACCCAATCGTTGAACTTTGAATAAGCATCCAGCAGATAACGGCACGCCGCATGAGTGGACTTCTCCGCATCCAGGCGTTCATCCCTCTTCCGGTCAACCTGCAAACCGTAGTCCAAAGCCGTTCCCTTCATAAACTGCCACAAGCCCAGCGCTCCCGCAGGCGAACGTGCCTCAGGATTCATCCCGCTCTCAATCACCATCAGGTACTTGAAATCGTCGGGCACCTTGTGCTCCTCAAGAATCGGCTCCACAAGAGGAAAGAAAATATCGGCACGCTCCATCAGAACAGAAGAAAACCGCGACAGAGAAGCCAGTTCCCTGCGCAGCTTCCGCTGGCGGTCCATCGGGTCCAGATTGACAGGCTGTCCGCAGAACAACAGCACATTGGGAGCGAGCAGGCTGTCCGCCACCTCAAACGCATTCAGCCCCTCATAAGCCGGAGTTCCGGGAACTTCTACTTCCGGAAGGGCACGGCGCGGCCTGCGGTCAGGTCCCTGCGCATCAACCATCCGCCAAGAAAACCAGCAGAGAAGCACGATAAGAATAAACTGTTTCATATATAACACCAGCTACAATACAAAAGACAAATGTAAAAATAAAACCACCTCGTCACACAAACTGCGGCAAGCCTGCACAAGAAAAGGAACCTCTCGCCCGAAAAAGACCGTCTTCAAGCTAAAGACATGCATCTTCAACCTGAAGATGTGTATCTTTAGCCTGGAGATTTATATCTCTAAGCTGGAGATACAGACCGTGCCGGCATCTGTCCGGCTTTTCTGCGGACAAGAAAAGATTTTCCGCCCGCACACGGCTCCTTTTCTTCCGCATCAAACACGGCATTAAAATTATAACATCCTCTCCAATCCGCGATACAGGTTTGGATGTTTTTAAATATTATTCTATCTTTGCCTCCGAAGAATAATCCGAGGATGAAAAAAAGTCTGAAAACATATATCCTGCTTTCAGTCAGCATACTGATGCTGGTGGCCGGTGCCTTCCCGCACCACCACCACAACGAGAGTCTGTGCCTGAACGAAGACATCGAAACCTGCACTCCCCCATCCCATTCTTCCGACAACGCCAAGCATCATCCGGGAGATGCCGACAATCACATGTGCGACACGACATGCATCACGCATTTCTCGTTTTCCACATCGCACCATCACACGGACTGCACTCCCTGCTACTCATTCTTCACCCTGATCTATTCTCTGTCCGGAATCATATCCGAAGGAACCGACGCGCCCGGCTCGTCCGATGAAATCGCCTACTATATAGAATCACTCCATGCCCGGCATTTCAGTGCCGTGCGCAACTTCCGTGCCCCTCCTTTCCAAGGATAAAGGCGGAGTCGTCTGACACTCCACAAACAACCGTTTGAATCAGAAAAAGAGAAACATTGCAACCCGGTTGTGACGCTTTCTCCCCAATTTTGTGGCACAGAAAAAAACATCACATGAAAAAACAGATCTATATCGGAGCATTCGCAATGCTCCTGCTGGGCGCATGCGACGCCCACCGTCATGGA
The DNA here is from genome assembly GCF_024733745.1 of Bacteroides sp. ET225. Taxonomy (NCBI): domain Bacteria; kingdom Pseudomonadati; phylum Bacteroidota; class Bacteroidia; order Bacteroidales; family Bacteroidaceae; genus Bacteroides; species Bacteroides sp. ET225. The sequence goes on from NZ_JANRHN010000004.1 coordinate 103,653, forward strand.
AGTGAGGGGCACGACCATGAAATCGAAATGAAAGGAGAGCAGCACGCTCATTCCGACGAAATCATCCTTACTCCGGAAAAGGCGAAGGCTGCCGGAGTGAAAGTAAGCACAATCCGTCCGGACTCGTTTGCCGAAGTGATAACCACCGGCGGGCAAATCATGTCAGCGCAAGGAGAAGAAACCACCATTGTGGCCGGTACATCGGGGGTGGTGTCTTTCTCGCGTACGGTAACCGAAGGAATGCAGGCAGGCAAAGGCATGGAAATGATGAGCATCTCTGCCGAGCACCTGCAGGAAGGCGACCCCGTGGAACGGGCGAAAGTTGCTTACGAAAAAGCGAAAGACGAATACGAACGCGCCCGCAAGCTGTCGGAAAGCCGGATAGTCGCTCAAAAAGAGCTGAACGCCTTATATGAAACTTACGAAAACGCCCGCCTGGCATACGAGGCGCTCACACCGAGCAAGTCGGGAAAAGGAGCGGCGGTAAAATCCCCCATGAACGGATACGTAAAGTCGTGTCTGGTAAAAGAGGGCGACTATGTAACTACCGGACAGCCGCTGATGACCGTTTCACAAACTCGCCGGCTGATGCTGAAGGCTGAGGTGTCCGAACGCTACTATCCGGAGCTGGGCCGGATAAATTCTGCCAACATCAAGACACCCTACGACAACAAGGTATATCGGCTGAGCGAACTGAACGGACGTCTGCTTTCATACGGGAAAACCTCGGGCGACGCATCCTACTACATTCCTGTCACCTTCGAGTTCGACAACCGCGGCAATCTGATTCCCGGCTCGTTCGTAGAGGTCTATCTGCTGGCGGCAAAACGCCAGGGAGTGATATCCGTCCCCGTTTCGGCGCTCACAGAAGAGCAGGGGCTGAACTTTGTCTACATCCAGGTGGATGCGGAAGGATACAAAAAGCAGGAGGTCAAGCTCGGAGGAAATGACGGCACCCGTGTAGAAATCCTCTCCGGACTGAAAGGCGGGGAAAAAGTGGTAACCGAAGGAGCCGTCCACGTAAAACTGGCCGCAGCATCAAACGCTATCCCGGCGCATACGCACAATCATTAACCACGGACTGATAAAACAGAGAACTTATGCTGAATAAAATCATACACTTCTCATTGCAGAACCGGCTTCTGATTCTCGTTGCGTCGGTTCTGCTCCTGATAGGAGGGCTTTACACCACGATACACACCGAAGTCGATGTATTCCCCGACCTCAATGCTCCTACGGTGGTAGTAATGACAGAAGCGAACGGAATGGCAGCCGAAGAGGTGGAGCAGCTCGTAACTTTCCCGATAGAAACCGCGGTAAACGGCGCGACAAACGTGCGCCGTGTCCGCTCGTCTTCAACCGCCGGATTTTCAGTCGTATGGGTTGAGTTCGACTGGGATACAGATATTTACCTGGCGCGACAGATCGTGTCCGAGAAACTGACCACGGTCGGCGAAAGCCTGCCGGACAATGTGGGGAATCCGACACTCGGCCCGCAGTCGTCCATCCTCGGCGAATTGCTGATAGTAGGGCTGACCGCCGATTCTACATCCATGCTCGACCTGCGCACACTGGCCGACTGGACCATCCGTCCCCGCCTGCTTTCCACCGGAGGCGTGGCGCAAGTAGCCGTACTGGGAGGAGATATAAAGGAATACCAGATACTCGTTCATCCGGAACGGATGAAGCACTACGGCGTGACATTGGGAGAAATCATGGACGTTACCCGCGGAATGAACCAGAATACCAGCGGAGGCGTAATCTATGAATACGGGAACGAATACATCGTGCGCGGAGTGATTTCCACCGATGACGTAAAAGAAATGGGACGCGCCGTCATCAAGACAGCAGGAGGCGCACCGGTCACTCTGGAAGATGTGGCCGATGTAAGGATCGGCGCCCAACAGCCCAAGCTGGGAGTGGCCTCAGAAAAAGGAAAGCCTGCCGTATTGATTACAGTAACCAAACAGCCGAACACAGGTACCATCGAACTGACCGAACGGCTGGAAGAATCGCTAAAAGATTTGCAGAAAAATCTCCCCGCCGACGTAAGAATCTCAACCGACACTTTCCGTCAGTCGCGGTTCATCGAAAGCTCCATCAGCAATGTGCAGAACTCCTTATACGAAGGAGCCATCTTTGTGGTTATCGTGCTTTTCCTTTTCCTTGCCAACGCGCGCACCACCGTCATCTCACTGGTTACACTTCCCCTGTCGCTGCTGGTCACGATCCTTGTCCTGCACTATATGGGACTGAGCATCAACACCATGAGTCTGGGAGGTATGGCCATAGCCATCGGCTCGCTGGTGGACGATGCAATTGTAGACGTAGAAAATGTATGGAAACATCTGCGCGAAAACAGGATGCTTCCGCTTGCGGAAAGAAAACCCGTGCTCGAGGTTGTGTTCAACGCTTCGCGCGAGGTGCGTATGCCCATCCTGAACTCTACGCTGATCATCATCGTAAGCTTCGTCCCCCTGTTCTTCCTGAGCGGAATGGAAGGGCGTATGCTGATGCCGCTGGGAGTGGCTTTCATCGTTTCGCTCTTCGCCTCCACCATAGTGGCCCTCACGCTGACCCCTGTGCTTTGCAGCTACCTGCTGGGAGGACAGACCGGAAAAGAGGGCGGAGTGCCTAAAGAAGCATTCGTGGCCGTATGGATGAAAAAGCATTACGAACGCGCACTCCTTTGGGCATTGGGACACAAGAAAGGAGTCCTGGGAAGTGCGGCCGTATTGTTCGTGTCCGCCCTGTGCCTCTTTTTCACACTGGGACACAGCTTCCTTCCGGCATTCAACGAAGGCTCGTTCACCATCAATATCAGTTCCATGCCCGGAATATCTCTGGAAGAGTCGGACAAGATCGGACGGCAGGCAGAAGAACTCCTGCTTTCCATTCCGGAAATACAGACCGTCGCCAGAAAAACCGGACGCGCCGAACTCGACGAACATGCGCTGGGCGTGAACGTATCGGAAATCGAAGCTCCCTTTGAGCTGAAGGACCGTTCGCATCAGGAGCTATTGAACGAGGTGCGCAAAAAACTCTCGGTCATCTCCGGAGCAAACATCGAAATCGGCCAGCCTATCAGCCACCGCATCGATGCCATGCTGAGCGGTACGCAGGCAAGCATCGCCATCAAGCTTTTCGGCGATGACCTGAATCGGATGTTCGCTTTGGGAAACCAGATAAAGGAAGTCATCGCCGATGTAGAAGGGATTGCCGACCTGAACGTGGAACAGCAGATTGAGCGTCCGGAGCTGAAAATCATTCCCAAACGTGAGATGCTGGCAAAATACGGAATCTCACTTCCGCAGTTCAACGAATTCGTTACGGTCAACATGGCCGGAGAGGTGGTTTCCCAAGTGTACGAACAAGGAAAGTCATTCAATCTGGTGGTACGCTCAAGCGAATCCAACCGCGGGTCGATGGAACACATAAAGAATCTGATGATAGACGATGCCCAAGGACAGAAGATTCCGCTAAGCTATGTGGCCGACATAGAATCGTCTGCCGGACCGAACACCATCAACCGGGAAAACGTGAAACGCAAGATAGTCATTTCGGCCAACGCAAGCGGGCGCGACCTGCGGAGCGTGGTGAACGACATCCGAAAACGGGTGGACGAGAGTGTCCGTTTGCCCGAAGGATACCATGTGGAATACGGAGGGCAGTTTGAAAGCGAGCAATCGGCCAGCCGCACGCTGCTCCTCACATCGGCCATGAGCATCGCCGTGATCTTCCTGCTTCTCTATATGCAGTTCAAGAGCGGCGCGGAAAGCGGAGTAATCCTGCTCAACCTCCCGCTGGCTCTGATCGGAGGAGTGTTCACGCTGATCTTCACCACCGGAGAACTCAGCATCCCGGCCATCATCGGATTCATCTCTCTCTTCGGCATCGCCACACGAAACGGCATGCTCCTTATCAGCCACTACAAGCTGCTGAAGGAGGAACAGGGCATGGATCTGCGCGAATGCATCGTACACGGCTCGCTCGACCGGCTGAATCCGATCCTCATGACGGCGCTCTCATCGGCGCTCGCCCTGATTCCGCTGGCGTTGAGAGGCGACCTTCCGGGAAATGAAATCCAAAGCCCGATGGCGAAAGTCATCCTCGGCGGACTGCTGACATCCACATTCCTCAACGCATTTATCGTGCCCGTGGTATACGAACTGATGCACAACAACCATAAAAACAGAAAATCATGAAACTAAGATACATCCTATTGGCCGCATGTACCCTGGCCACGGCCGGCATGAGGTCGCAGAGCATAGAAGACGTACTCCGGCAGATCGAACGCAACAACAAGGAACTGCAGGCGCAGACTCAGGCAACGAATGCCGCCAAACTCGAAGTGCAGACCCAAAACAACCTGGAAGACCCTTCGGTGGAATACAGCCCTTTTTATACAAGGGGAATTACCGGAATGTCGAGTTCGGAGCTCGTGGTCACACAGGGATTTGACTTTCCTACCCTGTATGCGGCCCGTCGCCAGTCGGGAAAATGGAAGCAAGAATCTCTCGACCGCCAGCAACTCGCCTCACGCCGCGAAATCCTGCTCACGGCCAAGAATATCTGCCTTGACCTGATCATGCTCAACCAGCAGCAGAAGCTATTGGACGAACGGATGAGAAATGCCGACGAACTTCTTGAGCTGTTCGAGAAACGCCTTCAGGAAGGGGATGCAGGCATTCTGGAAGTAAACAAGATAAAGATGGAGCGGATGAATGTCCGGACCGAAGCGGCTCAGAACAATGCCGCACACCGCACGGCACTCCAGCAACTGCTCGCCATGAACGGGAACATGCCTCTGACATTCAGTTCGGACACTTACCCCGATGTGCAAGAACTGAAAGACTATAGCGCACTGTATGATGAAGTGATGCTGACGGATGCCGGACTTCTCGCAGCGGATGCCGACGCGCAGGCCGCTCAGGAAGAGTTGAAAGTGAACCGCCAGAGCTGGCTACCGAAAATAGAAGTGGGCTACCGGCGGAACACCTCGCTCGACGAAAAAAGCAACGGCTTCCTGATAGGCGGAAGCCTGCCCATCTTCTCCAACCGGAAAAAGGGAAAGATTGCCCGCGCCCAGGCACTCAGCGCCCGGCTCCGGCTGGACAATGCACGCCTGCAGGCAGAAGCCCAGACACAGAGCCTGTTCAACGAGATGCAGCAATTGCGCGAGGCGATGAAGGCCTACGATGTCGTTCTGATGCACAAGACACTGCGCCTGCTTCAAGATGCGGTACGGGCAGGACAGTTGTCTATCATCGACTTTTATGTAGAAGCCGATAACGTATACAAGAATCTGCAAGCCTATATGGAAGTGGAAAACCGCTACCAGAAGCTGATAGCGGAAATCTATAAGAACAGGCTGTAGCCACCTGCATCATAACCTGCGGAACCGGCCGCCCGACCTTACCGGTCCGACCGCCCATCTCCATCAAGATGAACGCCCGTTCCAACCCGGACAACGGCTCATCTTCGCGGAGATGGGCGGCGATTTCAAATCAGACAAGTTTTTACACAATCATGGCGGAATTTTATTAACTTTGCTCCGGACAAAATAAACAAGGAGAACATATGCCATTAAACTTACCAGATAGACTTCCGGCCATAGACCTTCTGAAAGAAGAAAACATTTTCGTCATCGATACGTCACGCGCCAAAACGCAGGATATCCGTCCGCTGAAAATCGTGATACTCAATCTGATGCCGCTCAAGATAACCACGGAAACAGACCTCATCCGCCTGCTCTCAAATTCGCCTCTCCAGATTGAGGTAAGCTTCATGAAACTGAAAAGCCATACGTCGAAGAATACGCCCATCGAACACATGAAAGCGTTCTACCGTGACTTTGAGGACATGAGCGACGAGAAGTTCGACGGAATGATCATCACGGGAGCGCCGGTGGAACATCTGGACTTCGAGGAGGTGAACTATTGGGACGAAATCCAGAAGATATTCAACTGGACCCGCACGCACGTCACCTCGACTCTCTACATCTGCTGGGCCGCCCAAGCCGGACTTTACCATCACTACGGCATCCCCAAATATCCGCTGGAGAAAAAAATGTTCGGAATATTCGAGCACCACGTGTGCGAAGGCTTCCAGAAACTGCCCATCTTCCGGGGATTCGACGACGTGTTTTTCGTGCCTCACAGCCGGCACACGGAGATCAGAAGAGAAGACATCGGAAAGAACCCGGCGCTGCAGATCATTTCCGAATCAGAAGATTCGGGAGTGCATATCGTGATGGCGCGCGGAGGACGCGAATTCTTCGTCACAGGGCACTCGGAATATGCTCCTTACACGCTGGACACGGAATACCGGCGCGATCTGGGAAAAGGCCTTCCGATAAACATGCCCCAAAACTATTACCGGGACAACGACCCGGAAAAAGGTCCGCTGGTACGCTGGCGAAGCACCGCCAACCTGCTCTTCTCCAACTGGCTGAACTATTACGTATACCAAGAAACTCCATACGACATCAATGAAATCAGATAACGCTCTTCCCCGTCCGATCGAACTGCTCGCGCCGGCCAAAAATCTGGAATGCGGAATCGAAGCCATCAATCACGGAGCGGATGCCGTATACATCGGCGCACCCCGCTTCGGGGCCAGAGCCGCAGCCGGAAACTCGCTCGAAGACATAGCCAGGCTGGTGCGGTATGCCCACCTGTTCGGGGCACGCATCTATGTCACCGTCAATACCATCCTCCGCGACGAGGAACTGGAGGATACGGAACGGATGATCGGCGAACTCTATCGCATCGGAGTCGACGCGCTGATTGTGCAGGACATGGGAATCACCCGGCTGGACCTCCCACCCATTCCGCTTCATGCCAGCACGCAGACAGATAACCGGGACGTGCAAAAGGTACGTTTTCTTGCAGAAGCCGGATTCCGCCAGATTGTGCTGGCGCGGGAGCTGAGCATCGATGAAATCAGCGAAATCCACGAAGCATGCCCCGATGTCCTGCTCGAAGTTTTCATCCACGGGGCCTTGTGCGTAAGCTACAGCGGGCAATGCTATGTAAGCCAGGCATGTTACGGACGAAGCGCCAACCGGGGAGAATGCGCGCAGTTCTGCCGCCTTGGATTCGACATGATCGATGCCGACGGAAAGACTATAGCCCGCAACAAGCACCTGCTTTCGCTGAAAGACATGAACCAGAGCAGGAATCTGGAAGCCCTGCTTGATGCCGGAGCCTCATCACTGAAGATAGAAGGAAGGCTGAAAGACGTATCTTACGTAAAAAACGTAACCGCCTATTACAGGCAGAAGCTTGATGCCATCTTCAAATACAGGAAAGAATACTGCCGGGCATCGTCCGGGACTGTCGAACTTACCTTCCGTCCGCAACTCGACAAGAGCTTTAACCGGGGGTTCACCGAATACTTCGCCCACGGACGCAATCCGGAGATATTCTCGTTCAACACGCCCAAATCGCTCGGTGAGGAAGTGGGAACCGTCAAGGAAATCAAAGGAAACTATCTGACCGTAGCCGGAACGAAATCTTTCAGCAACGGTGACGGCATCTGCTATCTTGACGAAAACGGAAAGCTCCAGGGCTTTCGCGTAAACCGGGCGGAAAACAACAGACTTTACCCACAGGAGATGCCTGCCATACGTCCGAAAACGAAGCTTTACCGCAACCTCGACCAAAGCTTCGAGCGCATGCTGCAAAAGAAGTCTGCCGAGCGGAAAATCGCGGTAAACATATCGCTGGAAGAAAACAGCTTCGGATTCACGCTGGCTTTCTGCGATGAAAACAGCAACCGGGTTTGTGTAACCTTGCCGCAGGAAAAGACACCGGCACGCACACCTCAGGACGAAAACCAGCGGATGCAGCTGGCCAAGCTGGGCAATACGCCGTTTAAGGCAGAAAGCATCAGCCTGCAGCTTAGCGACAACTGGTTTATTCCTTCTTCCGCTTTGGCCGAACTGCGCCGGCAGGCCGTAAATGCTCTTGCCAGCCTGCGCCATATCAATTACAGACAAGAACGGAACCGGATGCCCGAAACCCGCCATTCATTTCCCAAACAAGAGCTGACTTATCTGGGAAATGTCATGAATGCCCGTGCTGCAGCCTTCTATCACGACCACGGGGTGAAGCATATCGAACCTGCTCTTGAGAAGAAACAGCCCGAACATGCCATACTGATGTTCTGCAAGCATTGCCTGCGCTACAGCATGGGATGGTGTCCCAAACACCATCAAGCCCGCTCCCCATTCCGCGAACCTTATTTTCTGGTCAGCTCAGACGGACGGAAATTCCGGCTGGAATTCGACTGTAAAATATGCCAAATGAAAGTGCTTGACGAAAAATAAACGATAAAAGAAATATGCGCCTGATCCATCATTTGTTCTGCCTCCTGCTTCTGTCATTTCTGGCAACAGCATGCCACTACTCTACTCAGCAGCAGTCCGCCAGCGGAAACGACTCGCTTCAAACTGCACATGAGCACCCCTATGCCTTGAACAGCAATTTCAAGGTAACGGCCGACACACTATGGCTGCACCGGCTTCCGTTCACCGATTCCCTTCCGGTAAAGGAGGGAGATGAGCTTGTAGTGGCAGAATTCGCTGTACATCCCCAAGACTCTGTCGACTCACTGTGGGTGAAGGTAGCACGCGACCAGGAAACGATCGGATGGATACAGGAGAAAAATCTCCTCAAGCACATCGTACCCATTGATCCCATCTCTCAATGCATCAGTTTCTTCAGCAATTCACACACCTTGATATTTCTGCTGGTACTGGCAACATTCTTCCTGGCTTTCATCTACAGAGCCATACGGAAAAAGCAAATCAGACTGATCTGGCTGAACGATATAGACAGCATATTTCCTATCACCCTTTCGTGGCTGCTGGCAACAGCTGCGGTAATCTACAACAGCATCCAGCACTTTGTGCCTGAAACATGGGAGAAATACTATTATGCGCCAACTCTGAATCCGTTTGAACCGCCGGTCATACTCGGATTGTTCATTTTATGCATATGGTTCATCCTTCTGTTAGGCATCGCCTTGCTTGATGATCTTTTTCACCAGACAACGCTGGAAGTAGCCTTTTTCTACCTGATAGGGCTTGCCGCCTGCTGTATCATATTGTATCTCTTCTTTACCTACCTGTGGGTCTATGCATCTTACATTTGCTTTGCAGGGTATACAGTCTGGTGCATCAGACGCTTGAAAAAAGCCAACAGTTATCCGTATGCATGCGGATCGTGCGGAGCCAAAATGCGGTCGAAAGGAATCTGTCCGCATTGCGGCGCACTCAACGAATAAAAACGGCACACCAATCTCTCTGACAATTTCCGGACAGACAGACCAATATCGAGATGGATTCTGCAAAAACCGAAAAGTTTTCAGCTGAAAATTTGGTCATTTCAAATAAAACGTCTACCTTTGCACTCGCAATCAGGAAATGATAGCAAAAACAGGTTTGATTCGCTAGCTCAGTTGGTAGAGCACAACACTTTTAATGTTGGGGTCTTGGGTTCGAGCCCCAAGCGGATCACCAGAAAATCAAGCGATTATCTAAAACAGGTAATCGCTTTTTTCGTGTTTATACGTTGGTTTTTAACGTCTGATGTAAACCAAGATGTAAACCAAGAATTCTCCGCAACTGTTCTCATGTCATTCTACATCTTTCATTCTTTAATAACCTATCAATATCTCCAGTTGTAAGATAAGGCAAACTTTGCTTGATTTTCTCAAAAGGCCATTCCCACCATTTTAGCGTTTTGAGTTTCTGTATCGTTTCTTCATCGAAACGCTTCCTTATCGGTCGGGCAGGAACACCGCCGACTATCGTATAAGGCGGCACATCTTTCGTAACAACGGCACGGGCGGCTATAATCGCCCCGTTCCCGATGTGAACGCCAGCCATAATCACCGCTTCGTAGCCTATCCACACATCGTTGCTTATCACGATGTCGCCTTTGTTGTCCCAAGCTGTTGCCACGTCTGATTTTTCCAAGTCCCAATCCTCATAAAAGAGCGGGAAGGTGTAGGTGGATAGGGATTTCAAGGTATGGTTGGCACAGTTGAACAGGAATTTCGCGCCGCAGGCAATGGAACAGAACTTGCCGATTATCAGCCGCTCGTGGTTGATAGGATAATGGTAAAGCACATTGTTCCGCTCGAAAAGCACCGGGTCGGACACAAAATCATTATAGATGGTATAGTCGCCCACTTCGATAGATGGGTCTTTCACGACAGCATTCAGGTACACGGTCTGCGTGTCGCCTGTGCGTGGATATATCTTTTTCATCATAACATTCAGTTTCTAATAGTGTTTATATTTCAGATAAATGACAGATAACAAACCGAGTAATATCACATATAGGTATTCTGCTGTCCAATAAACGGACAATGATGTGCTGAAAACGCTTATGTTCCACAAATAAATCTGATAGGCTGCGATGGTTATCAATTGGAAAATAAATGTCATACGTGTAGCTCCCGTACCTGTTACTGCATTCATATAGACATAACCGGGCAGGGCAAAAGCATAGTTCAGCAGCATGACTACAAAGGGCAGATGGGCTATCTGCATCAGAACCGGGCTTTCCGTATATATGCCGATAATCGGACGATAGATAGCTACGGCAAGAATGACCAGCGGGAAACCGATAGCATATCCCAAACGAACAACCCGGTTACACAGCGGGACTACCTGTTCCTTTTGTCCGGCTCCCAACAAATTACTTACCAGCGAACCGGTAGTAGCCGCCAGCGAATTGACAATGACAAAGAACAAAGTAGAAATGCTGCGTATGACATTGGTGGCTGCCAGTTCCATCTCTCCCAAATGTTCAATAGATACGAAGAAAGCAAGCCACGATGCTACACCGATGAACGAGTGGAACATGCTCCAAACGGACACCCGGCAGACATGAACCAGTACAGCTTTGTCGAAGCTACAAGACAAGCCATAAAACCGTTTATCCATTTTACATAAAGCGTGAATTGCCAATACCGCCAGCGAACACGCTTCGGCAAAAGATGATGCGATAGCTGCACCAGCTATTCCCAGGTTCCAATGGAATATGAGCAGCCAGTTACCCGAAATATTCACCAATACGGCTGTCAGAGCCGCTACGTTTAAGGCTTTTGTACGGGTAATGCCGACCAAGAAAGAGCGCAGGGCAAGAAACGGAAAAGAGAACAACAGTCCCCAAATTCGCCCATCCAAATAATCAATCACGGCATGATAGACTTCCGCAGAAGTAATCAGCCGACTTAGAATAATCGGAGAAAACAGTTTGGAGAACAGACACAAAAAGACAGCAAGTCCCGACAGGAAAAACAATCCTTGAAAGAATGTCTTTCCTGTTTCGGAATAATGCTGCTCACCGTTGCGCCGTGCGACAACGACCTGTAAGCCCAAACTGAAACCGAAGCCGAGCATGTAGATAGCCAGATACCAAATCCCGGCAAGGGCGGATGCGCCCAATTCTATTTCTCCCACATGCCCCAAGAAAATGGCATCGGTGATATTGATAAGTTGTTCAATAAGGATGCTCATCATTACAGGAAAGTTGATGAGCCAAATATGTTTATATGTATAGTTCATTGTTCAACTTGATAAGATGCGACAAGTCCTGCTGCATAAGGCGGCATGACACATCGCATAATTATGAATTTGGAATAATGGCAAAACAAGAAAGGACAAACCCTGTTATAGACCTGTCCGTTGCTGAATAGCTATAACAAAATGCTATCCGTTAAGCGCAGCTATATGCACACTTGCCATTTCATATTGGTTGAACAATTCTATTTTTTTCTGTTACCTTTGCAAAGGTAACATTTGTTCTTGATTATACCTTTAAATTCTCAATTTCTTTTTGTAGGTTTTCCAAAAAACGGGAAGCATGTGCGCCATCCATCTGGGTATGATGAAACTGAAAGGAAACAACCAGCGTCCGTTTCCATAAACGCCGTTTGTATTTGCCCCAAATCAGAAACGGATTATTGAACACTCCGCTGTACATGCCTACTGCCCCGTCTATCTCATACCCAGCAAGGGCTGATGTGCCAATCACCATGCTATCCGTCAAGTCATGATTTTGGCAGTTTTCGGCAACTTGCCTGGTAAGCAGCAAATAATCCGCATTGAATTGTCTTAAATCTTTAGAGAAAGGAACATCACAGGAACTAACCTCACCATTCCGATTAGCTACAATGGCGCAGACTGCAAGATTGTCGTATTGCATTAACTTCTTACCAACAGGAAGCATATAGAACTCTTTGATATTACTTGCTGCCCGCCCGATACACCAACACATCAGCATATTGAATTTCAATCTTGTCCGTTTGCTGATGCGGGCAAGGCGGGTAACATCTATTGTCTTGAAAAAGGTGAGCATGGGCATGGGTGCATTCATCCACATTTCAAATGCATAGGCACGGGTCGTATCTTTTGGATTTACTTCTTTCATTCTATCGTTCATTTTAAATTGAATAAGTGCAAAGGTAAACCGACTATCGAACGATGGATAGAATAAAAGGGACATTATATAGGGTTGTTGAACAAATCGGAATAAGGTTTGCATACATTCAGCAAAGACAATGGTGTATAACCGCTGAATTGTTTAAACTCCCGGATAAAATGCGACTGGTCAGCGTAACCGCATTGATATGCCAGCTGAGCCTGATTTGCATCTTCCGGATAATGCTGCAACAGTTTCAATGATTTCTGGAAACGGACTATTCTTGCATATTCTTTAGGATTCGCACCTACCAGTTCATTAAACAGACGCTCAAACTGTTTCTTGCTTAAACAGGCAATAGAAGTCAATTCCTTGACAGAAGTTTCCGGCATTATGAGCAGTTGTCTTATAACGGCAGTTATTCTTTTGATGTTGTATTCTGTTTTTAAGGTCAATGCACCTGCTATTTGGGATAACAGCCATTGCTCTATTACGTTAATACATAAACTTGTATTTTCGCAGTCGAAGATTTGTGCAGCCAGTCGTTTCAAATGCTTGTTTTCAAGGTCATAACCGGAAACCTCTTGATTGTGCAATAAGGATATGGGCAAATTCAAGAAGGCTTTCAGGGCGTATGGCTGAAATACAGCAACTATCATTTCCACATTATCATCCGCATATAAATGTGAATGATAATTTACCTGACCGCTAACGGTAAATTCTGATTGAGAGACTCCCAGTTCCGGGATATAAAGCGGTGTTTGTTTATGGAAAATGATTTGAGGACAACCAATAGGAAAAGTAAGGGTATTCAGCGGTTGATCGCTTTTGAATACCCAATAATACCTGACGTAAGGTTGTAACTCCTTGCAAGGCTTGTAAAATCTGAAATCCTCTTGAATCATTTTACAAAGGTAAGGCTTTTTGCCGTTTCTTATTGATCACAAGCAAAAATATAGCTGCAAACGAAACATTTCGTTTCCTCCCTTGCACATTAAAGATTTTCTTGATAACTTGCCACAGCGTTTCTTTTAATTCCGCTGAATACATAATTATTCAAGTCTGCAAGCTGGGAATAATCATTTCACGGAAAGAGGAAACACTCCTTTTATTTTTAAACTTTAATTTTTAAACGACAGTTTCTAATTGCTCATGAAAAAAGTTTTTCCATTCGCTTTATTCCTATTCTCCACATTAGCAACATGGGGAGCAGATACCTTACTGGTAAAATCGCCACAAATACCAATACTCATCGAAAGACACGACAACGTTTTGTTTTATATGCGCCTCACATCAACTGGAACAAAGGTGTTAGACAACATTAGCGTAAACTTCGCGAAGGACGCAGATATCAACAAAATAAAATCGATAAAACTATATTATGCCGGAACAGAAGCACTGCAAGACAGAAACAAAGGAAGATTTGCTCCTGTCAAATACATTTCGAGCAACAATCCCGGGAAAACACTTGCCGCCAATCCTTCTTACTCCATTAAAAAATCGGAGTCTGAAGTTGTAGAAAGCACCATAAAACTTGATGGCAAACAAAAATTATACCCCGGAATAAATTACTTTTGGGTAAGCATAGAAATGAAAGACGATGCACCTATAAGTACCACACTGGCCGCTTCTCTCATTTCAGCCGAAGCCGACGGCAAACCTCTGCCTGTAAAAACTGTTTCAGGCGATACCACCGTCCGCAGAATGGGTATAGGTGTACGTCATGCAGGCGATAACGGTTCGGCAGCATTCCGAATTCCCGGATTAGTAACAACCAATAAAGGCACGCTTTTAGGTGTATACGATGTACGTTATAACAACAGCGCGGATCTGCAAGAACATATTGACATCGGTTTGAGCCGAAGCACAGACGGTGGCAGAACATGGGAAAAAATGCGTTTGCCCCTGTCATTTGGCGAATACGACGGACTGCCCTCGGCGCAAAACGGGGTTGGCGACCCGTCGATTCTAGTCGATACAAAAACAAATACGGTCTGGATTGTAGCAGCATGGACACACGGAATGGGAAACCAACGTGCATGGTGGAGTTCACAACCCGGCATGGACTTAAACCATACGGCACAATTAGTCATGACAAAGAGTACAGATGACGGCAAAACATGGTCGGCTCCCATCAACATTACCGAGCAGGTCAAACTCCCGGAGTGGCATTTCTTATTGCAAGGTCCCGGACGTGGAATCACCATGCAAGACGGCACATTGGTATTCCCCATCCAATACATCGACAAAACACGCATTCCGAATGCCGGAATCATGTACAGCAAAGACAGAGGAGAAACATGGCATATTCATAACCTTGCCCGCACCAACACGACAGAAGCACAAGTGGCAGAAGTCACACCGGGCACGCTCATGCTCAACATGCGAGACAACCGGGGAGGAAGCCGTGCCGTATATACCACGACCGATTTGGGTGTGACGTGGAAAGAACATGAATCGTCGCGCACGGCACTGATTGAGCCCGTATGTATGGCAAGTCTCATCAGCGTAAAAGCCGAAGACAATGTGCTGGGCAAAGACTTGCTGATTTTCTCAAACCCCAATACCACCAATGCCCGAAGAAACATGACTATCAAAATAAGTACCGACGGTGGAAAGACGTGGAGTCCGGAACATCAGCTTCTGTTAGATGAAGAAGACAACTGGGGGTATTCATGCCTCACAATGATTGACAAAGAAACAATAGGAATATTGTACGAAAGCAGTGTGGCACACATGACTTTCCAAAGTATAAAACTGAAAGACATCATACCATAATAGGCTCTTGTGATTAAGATTTCAGCAGATGCCGGACGAAACATAGGTTCTTAAACCTCGGGCTGTTGATGACTTAAACACCGAAAAGCCGAAGTCCCCGTTTCCTTCTGAATAGACGAAAGGAAACGGGGACTTCTATAAAAAACTCACAGATCATTTATAAAAACTTTTCTCAAAAGCAGAAAAAGACTCTTTCCGGAGCACGCACCGCTTCCACCAAGCATAAAGGAACCCCGTTCCATACCCGGTAAGCTGGACAAAAGCGGCTCCAACCGAAAGGATACCTATCCACAAGCTCTTGTTCCGTACGGAAGAGTCCAGAAAAATCACCAATGCGAAAAATAGAAGAAGAAGCAGACTCCACGGACAGATGAGAGCAGCAAGCAGCACCAGCACCACTCCGACCGTAAAAACAGCCGGAAGCAAATGCACCAACTTCAGAGATTCTGGATATTTCTTGTAAAGATTGATGCGCGCAATGCCTGAATTATGCACCTGCTTGAAGAACTTGCGAAAATCTGTACGACGTTTGTGCCAGACCCATGCTTCGGGAAACAAGCGGCATCTGCAATTGTTCTTGAAAATACGGATACTGAAATCAATGTCCTCTCCAAAACGCATATCAGAAAAACCTCCCAAGGATCGGTACACATCGGATCTCACCCCCATATTGAAGCTCCTCGGATAGAACTTGTCCATTTTTTTCTTTCCCCCGCGAATGCCGCCTGTAGTAAAAAAGGAGGTCATGGCATAGTTGATAGCTTTCTGCACGGGAGTGAACGAAGCATGTGCGCGGTCAGGTCCCCCGAAAGCGTCAGCCGGTTCCTTCTCCAATTCGATCTCAACCGCCTGAAGATATCCTTCCGGCAAAATACAATCAGAATCCAGTATGATAAGATATGCTCCTTTGCTACGCTCTGCACCGTAATTGCGGGTTTTTCCCGGCCCGGAATTCAGCTTGGTGTAATAACGTATATCCATCACGGGCAAATACTTGTCAACTACAGCCTTGCATGGCACTGAAGATCCATCCTCCACCACCACCACTTCAAAATCCTTGAATGTTTGGCGCGAAAGGCTTTCAAGAAGCTCGTCAACCTCTTCGGGACGGTTATATACGGGAATAATTATGGAATACTTCGGATTCATTGTATCAATCCTTTTCTATCAATACCGTTGCGTATGCGGAGATACCTTCTTCACGCCCGGTAAAACCTAATTTTTCTGTAGTGGTGGCTTTGACAGACACATCATCTGCCTCCACTCCCATCACCTCGGCAAGAATGTTCTGCATAGCGGGAATATGCGCCTTCAGTTTAGGACGTTCGGCACACACCGTTGCATCGACATTTCCTACCCGATAGCCTTTCCCCGCTATCAAAGCGACGGTTTTCTTCAAAAGAATCTTGCTGTCTATATTTTCAAACTCCGAGGAATTGTCGGGAAAATGATAGCCTATGTCACGCATATTGGCAGCTCCCAACAGGGCATCGCAAATGGCATGAATCAGCACATCGGCATCCGAATGTCCCAAGAGTCCCTTTTCATGTTCCAGCCTGATACCTCCCAGCCACAAATCACGTCCCGGCACCAGCCGATGGACATCGAAACCAAATCCAACTCTTATCTTCATCGTATATTGAAATCTAATACTTTTTCATCTTCCAGATAACCTTCCAAGTGATTCCCAATCTGCACCGGCCCCACTCCGACCGGGGTTCCCGTATAAAGCAGGTCACCGATTTTCAACGTGCAGAACTGACTTACATAAGCAATAATCCGGTCTACATTGAAAATCATATCGCATGTATTTCCCTGCTGAACCGTTTTTCCGTCAATATCCAAACGGAAACGGATGTTCTGAATATCAGCAAACCGCTCAACAGGAATCCACTCACCAATAGCAGCAGAATTGTCAAACCCTTTGCAGAGTTCCCAAGGTTTCCCTTCTGCACGTAACTTCCGCTGAAGATCCCGTGCGGTGAAATCAATGCCGACGGTCACTGCATCATAATAGCGGCGGGCGAAACGCTCCGAAATATTCTTGCCTAAACGGCTGATACGCACTACAAGTTCCGTTTCATAATCCACCTGCCCGCAGAAGTCGGGAATGAAAAAGGGCTTTCCGTCTTTCAGAATGGCCGAATCAGGTTTCATAAAAATTACCGGATCCTCCGGCACTGGTTCTCCGGCATGCAACTCCTCGCAATGGAGTCTGTAGTTCATGCCTACAGCTATTATCTTCATTGATCTATTTCTTTACAAGTTCGTTCAAACGATTAAACATCACGGCCAGATGCGCGTAAAGCGAAGTGTTCTGCACCACAATGGTTTCGGGCACACGGATACGGAACGGCGTAAAGTTCCACACGGCCTTGATTCCGCCTGCCACCATCTTGTCTGTTATCTCCTGAGCAATATTTATGGGCACGGTAAGCACTCCGATTTTCACTTTGTCCTTTTCCATCCGCTCCTCAAACTCATCGGTATGATAAATGGGAATACCGTTTATTTCCGTCCCCACCAGTTCCGGATTGACATCGAATGCCCCCACTATTTTCAAACCAAAATGCGACAAGCCCGAATCGCGGAGCAAAGCACCTCCCAAACTTCCCACACCGAAAAGATAAGCCCGATGCATGTTGGTGAAGCCAAGAAAATCTTCCAGTACGCTGACCAGCCTGTCTATTTCATATCCTACCCTCGTGCGACCGGCAATATTCACATACGAAAGGTCCTTCGCTATCTGCGAGGCATCGATATTGATCTGACGAGAAATCTGTGTGGACGAAACATACCTTTCCCCTCTCTCTTTCATCAGTTTTGCATTCGAAAGATACCACGGAAGCCTGCGCAATGTGGGCTCAGGTATTTTCCCGTTATTCTTATTTACTCGTTCTGCCATCGATGCATCTATTTTCATAACAAATCATTGCAAAAATACGTTTTTCTGAGCAAATCAATAAACGAATAATGAAAAATGTTCTTACCTTTGAAACTCTTTAAAGATTATTTGGCATGAAAAAGAATGACTGGAAAGACCGGCTGAACATCGTATATTCAACCAATCCTGATTTCCGCTACGATGACGGAGCGGAAGAGGAGGAAGAAACTCCCGAAAAAAACAGGCAAAGACTGAGAGTCAGCATCGAAAAGAAGGGAAGAGGAGGAAAAACCGTAACCGTGGTATCCGGATTCACCGGACGGGAAGACGATCTGAAAGAACTCGGCAGGCTGCTGAAGACTAAATGCGGAGTGGGAGGTTCCGTAAAAGACGGAGAAATCTTGATTCAAGGCGAACTGAAACAACGGGTCATTGAGATTCTGAAAACAGACGGATACACTCAAACGAAGTGACAGAGCCAACAAGAAAATGATTGGCCGTTGCGTGTGCTTCACCGCCAACAGCCAATCATCAATTCTCAATTGCATATCAATTGCCGACCACTTCCTTAAGCAATGCGGCGAGTTCCTTCACCTTCTCCGGATATTTGTCGGCCACATCATTCTTTTCCGACGGATCTTCCTTCAGATTATACAATTGCGGTTTCGGACTATGTCCAAGTTCCGTCTTAGTCCAGGTTTCATATTTACGCTTGTCACTCGGCTCAAAATATTTCCACCCGTCCTTGATAATAGCCAACGTGTTGTCCAGGTTCTGCTCTACAACGTATTCGCGGTCTGCCTGATCCTCGCCCAACAATTCCTTTGCACGCGCATGGCTGTCGAATGCCACACCGTCCTGCAATGGCACACCGAGAATTTCGGCCATTGACGCGAACACATCAATCTGCGAGAAGAGTCCTTCCTGCTTGCCGGGATTCGTGATGCGTGCCGGCCAGCGTACGATGAACGGGATACGTGTTCCGGCTTCGTAAAGACTGTATTTGCCTCCGCGATAGATGCCCATCGGCGTATGTCCGTTCAGCATTTCCCTAGCCTGGTCCTGATACCCATCATCGATAACCGGACCGTTGTCGCTTGTAAAGATAAAGAGAGTGTTGTCGGCTATGCCCAAACTATCGAGCGTGTGCATGATTTCGCCGATTGTCCAGTCAAGCTGAAGAATCACGTCACCGCGTGTTCCCAAGCCGCTCTTTCCTGCAAAACGCGGATGAGGTATGCGCGGAACATGGATGTCCTGAGTTCCCATATAGAGGAAGAAAGTTGTATCCGCCGATTCGCAAATAAAGTTTTTAGCCTTGGCGGTAATCACATCGGCAATCTCCTCATCATTCCACAAAGCCGACTTTCCACCTGTCATCCATCCGATACGCGGGATACCGTTAATAATGGTGTTGTTGTGTCCCTGGCTTGGCTTCAGCTTCACAAGTTCCGGATTTTCCTTTCCGGTTGGCCAGTCACCCACCTTATGGTCATAGCTCACCGTTATCGGATCCGAAGGATCAAGCCCTGCCACACGTCCGTTTTCCACAAACACACAGGGCACACGGTCCACTGTAGCCGGAATGATGAATTCATAGTCAAATCCGATGCTCTGCGTATTCGGCTTGATGAGCCCGTTGAAGTTCGTACCGCCAACAGGTCCCAATCCCAAATGCCATTTACCTACAGCAGCAGTACGGTAACCAGCCTCATGGAACATATCGGCCAATGTGACGCAGGTTGTATCAATAATCAGTTCCGAGTTTCCGGGAGCGATGCCTGTATTTTCTTTCCTCCAAGGATAAGTACCTGTCAACATTCCGTATCTCGAAGGAGTGCTTGTAGCTGAAGTGGCATACGCATTCGTAAACAGAAGCCCCTGGTTCGCCAGGCTGTCGATGTTGGGGGTAGAAATCTTAGTAGCTCCATAGCAACTCAAATCGCCGATTCCCAGATCATCCGAATAAATGAAAATAACATTCGGACGTTTCAAGTCAACGGTCTGTTCTTTTTGGGCTTGTGGTCCACATCCCGTAAGAGCCGCAAGACCGGACATTGCAGAAATGCCCAACAATAAGTTTTGTTTCATAAATATAAAGGTTTAAAATGTAAAAGTTCTGCTTTCCCGCTTCAGACGTTTATTGGTCTTGCCCGGTGCGGTAGGCCATCGGCGTCACCAGATAAGCCTTCTTGAACACTTTGCTGAAATAGCGCGGCGAACTGAACCCGGTCTGGTCTGAAATCTGAGTAATATTCAATTCCGGACTGTTCTTCAGCAGGCAGGCAGCCTTTTTCAGGCGGAGTGTAATGAAGAAGTCGTTCGGAGTCTGTCCTGTAATGGCCTTAATTTTCGCATACATGCGCGTACGCGACACAAGCATCTGCTGGGCAAGCATATCGATGGTAAAAGCCGAATCATCAAGATGTTTCTCAAAAATGGTTATCACTTCATCCAGGAACTTCTTGTCCAACGGATTGGTTGCCAGCACCGGAGTTTCTGCGGCGGGCTGCTTGGTAAAATACTCCTGAAGTTTCCTCCGGTTGTTTACAAGGTTGTTGCATCGAAGTATCAGCAATCTGGAGTCAAAAGGCTTAGTGATATAATCGTCGGCTCCAATCTTCAGGCTTTCAAGGTTTTGTTCTACCTCTGTGCGTGCCGTAAGCAGAACAACGGGAATATGGCAGGTGTCAAGATTTCCCTTAAGCTCCTTCACCAGTTCGATACCCGACATGCGCGGCATCAGCACGTCGCTCAGCACAATCTGAGGCGGATTCTCTTTCACTTTTTCCAAAGCTTCCATACCGTCCGAAGCCAAAGCGACATCGTAGATGCTTTCAAACAGGCCGGCAAGCATCTTGCGTATCGACTCATTGTCCTCGACAATCAGCATATGCGGACGCGACCCGTCACTGTTGGGCATTACTCCAGCTTTCAGCACTTCCACCTGTTCCGGATTCAGACTGTATTTCGGGCCGTCTACCGTCATCTGCCGGATTACGGCATGTTCTGACGTTTCGATTATTTCGTCCGGCTCATACATGTCATTTCCCTCCGGAATCCATACGGTAAACTTCGCGCCTTTGCCTTCGGTACTCTCTACATTGATCTGCCCGTGATGCAGCTCCACGATACCTTTTGTCAACGCCAGACCGATTCCTGTTCCTGCATTGATTTCCGTATCTTCCGTACTTTGATAGAAACGGAGAAATATCTTTCCGATGTCTTTGGGCGAGATTCCCGAGCCCGTATCTTCTACTGAAAACCAGGCTTTCCCGTCGGTTCTCCATACACGCAATGTCACGCGGCCCTCACGCAACACGTGCTTGATGGCATTCGACAACAGATTATTGATCACCTTGCGCATCTGCTGCCAGTCGAACCACACTTCAATATCATCGCATTCAGAAACAAACTCAAGAAAGATTTTCTTGCTCTCGGCATATGGCTGGAAAAGCAAGTAAGTTTCGTTCAGGAAATAAACCAGATTCATCCGGCTAACCTTCAGCTTCATCTTGCCCTGTTCCTGCTTGCGGAAATCCAGCAGTTCACTGATAAGCTCCTTCAGCTGCACGCTGCTCTGATAGGCCAAAAGCACCTTCGAATAAACCGAAGGAAGAATCTGAGGCATTTGCATCAGCCTTTCAAGCTGACCGATGATCAGCGTAAGCGGAGTGCGGAATTCATGTGATATGCTGGTAAAGAACCGGAGCTTCGCCTGATTCAACCGCTCTATGTCCTGCAAGTGACGCTGCTCGTATGCCAGCGATGCCTGGAGCTTGACACGGGTCTGGTACATGCGCATCAGATACCACAAGATACCGCCCGCCAAAAGCACATAAATTATATACGCCCACCAGGTGGCATAGAAAGGAGGCTTGACCACAATCTTCATCGTTATCGGTTTGCTGAGTGTGAGCGGGTTGGCCGAACGCACGCACAAAGTATAGGTTCCCGGATTCAAGTTCGTGTAGGTGATTACAGGCTGTTCGCGTACCGGAGTCCATTCTTCCGAAAAGCCTTCGAGCTTGTATTCAATCTGCTCCCTGTTTTCGGGAACATAGTTTGAAGCGGAAAAATACAGGCTGAACATATTCTGATCAGCTTTCAGCGTGATCTCGGAAGTATAATTCAGCGCATCTGCAAGCAACCCGGTCTTGTCGCCCGGCAAAATCTCCTTTCCGTTCACAATCAGTTTTGACCAAACCAGGGTATATGGCAGAGGACTACGGTCCAGCCCCTTCAACGGAAACATGACCATACCCGTCATTCCTCCCAAAAAGACTTCCTTCTCTTTCGAAACGAACAATGCGTTTTCGTTGACTGCCGACAGCGGGAAACCGTTTTCAGCCACATAGTTGCGCACTCTTTCGGTGGCAGGCTCAAAGCGCGAAAAGCCACAGTTGGTTATCAGAAGCAGCTCTCTGTCGTCGTTCTCGCAAATCTTATAAATGCAGTCACCCGAAAGCCCGTTGCGTGCGGCGTCGAAGTTTCGGAATGTCCCGTCAGACTGGTCCAGACAGTCCAGCCCGCTTCCTGAAGTGGCGAACCATATCCGGTTTGCATGGTCACAGAAAATGCTGTTCACGTTGCTGTTGCTCACTCCCGGCTGTCCTTCTCTATAAGGATAATGCACCAGCCTGTCAGTCTTGAAATTATAGGAAAAGGCGCCTTCGCCCGTAACGGCCATCCACAGCACGCCTGTCCGGTCAAGCTCCAGATCAGCAACCATCCGGATTTTATCGTCTTCAGGACTCTCGCCGAACAGTTGCCGGCATTTTCCCGTGGCTTTCGACAGCAGGCAGACCCCCTGCTGGGTGGCCACAACCAGGCTATCTCCGTATGGCAAAATATCACGGACAATGTCAGAAGGAATGGTTGCAGGATTGCCCGCCTCGTGACGATAGGCAAAGAACCTTCCGCTGCGGATATCCAGCCTGTTCAGCCCGCCCAGATGAAGCCCCAGCCATATTTGGTCAGTGCCTTCATCATACCAGATTGCTTTCACATTATTGTGGGATATGCTGTTGGCTGATGCCGAATGAACATACCAGCGAAACTTCCCCGTTTGCCGGTCAAGCATGTTCAGGCCGCCTCCTTCTGTACAGATCCATATGTTCCCCCGCTTATCTTCCAGCATGTTGCCGACAATCGGACTGCTCAGCCCGTCGGCTTCGTGAGCCGCCTTCCCGAAAACGGTATAGACGGCATATTCAGGATTGAAATAGTTCACTCCGCCAAAATACGTTCCGGCCCAGATGGTTCCCTGCGCGTCTTTCACCATACACCACACCGATTCATGCGACAGCCCGTAAGGCGCACGACCAGCCTGATAGTGATGAAAGGCCACTTCCTCGTCAGGATGCAGACAGTCAAGCCCTTCGGCAGTTCCTATCCACAGATTTCCCTTGTTATCTTCACAGAAGCAGCGCACAAAGTTGGAAGAAAGCCCGTTGTGTCCGGTTCTCAGATTATCCCAATCCCCTTTGGGCGACTTCCGGTAAGCCCCGTTTTCCCAAGTCCCGACCCACAGCCTTCCCGCTGTATCCTCAAAAATGCTGGAAATCCGTCCACCCTTGATTTCGTGCGAAAACACCTTTCCGGCAGACAGGCAGAAAAGTCCATGAGCCTCCGTCCCCATCCATAAATTCCCTTGCGAATCAATGCGCAGAGCCGTCAGGCGTTCGCTTCCCGAAGGCAGAGTATAAAACAATTCCATCTCACCTTTTCCTTCATCGTAGCGGAACAGGCGCTCGTCGCACCCCACATACAACCCGCCGTGATACAGCACCGCCGATACCTGTCCCCGATAAACCACCGAAAATCTCCCCGTCTGCATGTCAAAGCGGGCCAGCCCGTCCACACAAAGCAGATAAAGATGGCCCTTGCGGTCGCCGGTCACTTTCAGCACCTGGTTTGAAAAAAGACTGTAGGGATTGTCCTTTTCCATCCGGAAAACCTTAATGCCGTTCCCGTCGTAGCGGTTCAGCCCCTCACGGGTACCAATCCACACAAGACCATTCTCGTCAACATACACGTCATTAACAGACACTTGCGACAGCCCGTCTTCCGTAGAAAGACGGTTGAATGTCACGTCATGCGCTTCCGCAGCCACAAAAGGCAAGACAGCACAAAAGAGAACGGCATATATGAAACGATAGATAAAGCCCATCAAAAAGTCAGTGAAAAAAGTTCAACTACAACAATGCGAAAATAAGAAAAAAATTCGGAACTGCCAAATTCACCATGAAACGACAGGCCGCGGCCTTCTCCAGGTTCAGGTGAACGAAAATCGTTATCAAACAATTTACTATCTAAAAAGGCGGAAGGCCAGCCGCAACAACCGTAACGGCCGAAGGAATCACGATGCAAAACTCGCGGCTCATCTTCCTCAATCTGACGGCTCATTCCGCACAACCTGAACGCCCAACTTCCGCAAGCTGACCCGGCAAACATTTCCGCCGGCAAGAGATTGCCATCGGCAAGCGCGGCATCCTCTTGCACATTTAAAAAGTTTTGCTTATCTTTGAGCCTGAACGAAAACATCACCTTTTCATATGGAAAGCACAGCCCGAAACACATTTATACCTTTTTTATGGACGATTTTATCCCCCGTCCTCCCGTGAATAAGCCTACCTTTGACCAAACGAGAAATATTAATCAAAATTAATACCTTATGAAGATTAAAAACCATTTAGGAATCGCCGCTCTGGCAGCTGTCGCACTTGCCGCCTGCCAGCCGAAACAGGAAGCAAAACCCGACTTCCTGACTGAAGAGATCAACAACATCGTAGCTCAGCACACAATCCAGACTGACATCATCGAAAAAAGCGGGAAATGCCTGAATCCCCGCACGCTCGACACGCTCGGAAACATCGTTTATGTCCCCATCGACGACTGGACAAGCGGATTCTTCCCCGGAAGCATGTGGCTGGACTATGACTTGACAAAGGACGAAAAATGGAAAAATCTCGCTGAAAAATATACGGAGGCGCTCGACTCGGTAAAATACCTGAAGTGGCACCACGACGTGGGCTTCATGATCGGATGCAGCTATCTGACCGGTTACCGTCTGTGCGGACAGCCCGAATATAAGGATGTCATCGTAGAAGCAGCAAAATCACTCTCCACCCGCTTCCGTCCGAACGCAGGCGTCATCCAGTCATGGGATGCCGACAGAGGATGGCAAGGAAAACGCGGATGGGAATGCCCGGTTATCATCGACAACATGATGAATCTGGAACTGCTGTTCGAAGCAACCCGTCTGTCGGGCGACTCTACGTTCCACAAGATTGCGGTTTCTCATGCCGACCAGACCATGAAGAACCATTTCCGCGCAGACAACAGCTGCTATCACGTGGTTGACTACGCACTGAAAGACGGAAGCGTAAGAAGCCGCCAGACAGCACAAGGCTATGCGCACGAGTCAGCATGGGCTCGCGGACAAGCATGGGCCATCTACGGATTCACCACCTGCTACCGGTATACCCACGACCAGCGTTATCTCGACCAGGCTGAAAAGACGCTGAACTTCTACCTCACCGACAAGAATCTCCCGAAGGATCTGATTCCTTACTGGGACTTCGACGCTCCGAAGATTCCGAACGAGCCGAGAGATGTTTCAGCAGCTGCCTGCATCGCTTCGGCATTGTATGAAATGGACGGCTATTGCCAGGGAAAGAACTACAAAGCGCTGGCTGACACAATTGTAACTCATCTGGCCGGACCGGACTATAAAGCCAAAGTGGGCGAAAACGGAAACTTCATCCTGATGCACTCGGTAGGAAGCATTCCTCACGGACAGGAAATCGACGTTCCGCTGAACTATGCAGACTACTATTACGAAGAGGCACTGATACGCAAGAGAGATCTTGAAAACAACCAGCCATTCTCTTTCGTAACAGAAAAAGACTCTGTTCAGTAACATTCTCCTGCAACACGCAGTAAATCAGAAACGAAGACACAAAGACACAGAATCATACATCTTTCTCTGTGCCTTTGTGTCTTTGCATTAAAAATAAATTCAATCTATCAAACCACCATGAAACATCTGTCATACACACTGCTGGGAGGAGCCGGACTGCTCGCTCTGGCAGCATGCGGAAGTTCACAAAAAACAGTGGAACAGACGCAACCCAACGTAATTTACGTGTTCCCAGACCAGTTCCGGAACATGGCTCTCGGCATCTGGAACGAACCGGAATTCAAAGAATACGTGCGCTTTGAGGGCGACCCGACCCATACTCCAAACCTCAACCGGTTCGCAAAAGAATCGCTCGTGCTTTCCTCAGCCATGAGCAACTGCCCTCTGAGCAGCCCCCACCGAGGCTCTCTGCTTACCGGAATGTATCCCAACAAGAGCGGAATCCCTTTGAACTGCAACTCCGACCGGCCGATCAGCTCACTCCGCACTGACGTGGAATGTGTGAGCGACGTGTTCAGCAAGAACGGATACGAATGCGCCTATTTCGGAAAACTGCATGCTGACTTCCCCACTCCCAACGATCCGGCTAATCCGGGACACTACGTGGAAGACAGAAACCCGACATGGGATGCCTATACCCCGAAGGAACGCCGGCACGGCTTCAACTACTGGTATTCTTACGGCACTTTCGACGAGCACAAGAATCCGCACTACTGGGATACGGAAGGCAAACGGCATGACCCGAAAGAATGGTCGCCCATCCACGAAGCTAAACAGGTAATATCTTACCTGAAAAACGAAAACGGACAACGCGATGCCAGCAAACCGTTCTTTATCATGGTCGGAATGAACCCTCCCCACAGCCCTTACCGCTCGCTCGACGACTGTATGGAAGAGGATTTCAATCTTTACAAAAATCTGCCTACCGACAGTCTGCTCATACGGCCAAATGCCGACAAGAAACGTGCAAAAGCAGCTTCTGCCCCCTACTATTTTGCTTCGGTAACCGGCGTGGACCGCGCGTTCGGACAGATTCTGGACTGCCTGAAAGAGCTGAATCTTGATGAAAACACGATTGTGGTGTTCGCTTCCGATCATGGAGAAACCATGTGCAGCCAATTTACCGACGATCCGAAAAATTCACCATATGCCGAATCCATGAACATTCCGTTCATCGTGCGCTATCCGGGGCATATCCGTCCGCATGTGGACAGCCTGCTGCTCTCATCGCCGGACATCATGCCGACACTGCTCGGACTCTGCAAGCTGGATAAGGACATTCCCGCCACCGTACAGGGAAGCAACTACGCTCCGCTTTTCTTCGAAGACTCTACAAACGTAATCGCCCGACCGACCGGTGCCGTTTATATCCAGAACATCGACGGCGACAAGGACAAAGACGGAAAAGTGATTTCCTACTTCCCGAAATCAAGAGGAATCAAGACGGCTCACTACACGCTGGCACTCTACATCGACAAGGACAAGAAGCTTCAGCGCACGCTTCTCTTCGATGACATAAACGATCCCTACCAACTGAAAAACCTCTCTCCGGAAGAACACCCGGAAATCGTGAAAGAACTCTACAAAGAGCTTGCACAGCAGTTGAAGGACATCGAAGACCCATGGTACAACGAGAAGATCCTTTCAGACTTGCTCCCATACTGACCTGAAGATCAGAAGAAAGATGAAAGAACAAAGAAAGCCGGCTCCATTTCGGGAACCGGCTTTCTTTGTCTATGCAACAACTAAAATTACTTTTGCAGCGTCACATTGTCAATCATCATTTTTGAATCTTTCTTCTGCAACTCGATTACAACAATCAAGTCTTTCAGCATTTCATCAGAGATGGCGGATTCAGTAATTTTATTTCCCTTAGCCTCCACACTTTTCACACTCGCAAAATTGTCGACAGTCTTCGCAAGATCAAATTTTGCGGTCACCTTCATCCATTTTCCCGGCTTGTTGATGACACGGCTGAAAGCGGTAGCCGACTGATTCTTAGAAGACTCGTCTGTCAGATCAAACTGATCGCGCATGATAAAAGTCTTAAGCTTTGAATCACAGATGAAGAAGCGCACCTGAGCACCTTCGGTCAAAGCTTTCGCTTCAAACGACAACGTATAAACACCCTTTTCTGCACCCTCCAGACGCTGAGCCAGAAAAGCCTTATACCAAGAATTGTCTGTCGTATTTTCTATCTGAACGGCATTTCCATGTTTCTCATCATCCTTCACAGGAGTGATAGTGGTTGCTCCGCTTGTTTTGTCCATCACGAACCAATCAGCCGAAGCCGGAACCGATTCATAAGTTTCAGCGTTCAACGGCGTGTCAAACGTACCATTCTTGATAAGATTCTGAGCATTCATCCCTATAGCAAGAAATGACAATGCTGCCAAAACAAATGTCTTTTTCATAAGCAATTCAAATTTATTTATGATTTGTCGCAAAGTTAGTAAAAAAGAGAAGAATCCTGCCAAACTATCCCTCTTTTTTAGCTTAATAATAATGAATAAGCAGTTAAATTCTTTTTAAGCCCAAAGGATAATTGCCGAATTTACGATACCCGGATCACACATCTGATATTCAAATCATTAACCCATAAGTTTCCCTTACCATCCTAATAAATCCCCAACGCTATTGCCCGTTCTCCAAAAGATGAGTATCTTTGTCTGCTTACATAAACACTCTGAATCATGGAAGATTTTGTTCATTTGCACGTACATACCCAATATTCGATTCTCGACGGACAAGCCTCGATTCCGCGTCTTGTAGACAAGGCCATCGCAAACGGGATGCGGGGGATTGCCATAACCGACCACGGTGACATGTTCGGGATAAAGGAGTTCTTCAACTACGTAAACAAAAAGAACGGAGGCACGAACTCCGAAATCAAGGACCTGAAAAAGCGTATCGCCGCGCTAGAAAGCGGAAAAGAAGCAGCAGAAGAGCCCCAAGCTGAAATAGCAAGCTGCAAACAGAAGCTGGAAGAAGCCCAAAAAAAACTTTTCAAGCCAATCTTCGGCTGTGAAATGTATGTGGCGCGCCGGCGGATGGAAGACAAGGAAGGGAAACAGGACCAGAGCGGCTATCACCTGGTGGTGCTCGCTAAAAACCTGAAAGGATACCACAACCTGATCAAACTGGTGTCGAAGGCATGGACCAAAGGGTTCTATATGCGACCGCGTACCGACCGGACCGAACTTGAGAAATATCACGAAGGTCTGATTGTCTGCTCTGCCTGCCTGGGAGGAGAGGTGCCGCGGAAAATAACTGCCGGACGCTTTGAAGAAGCAGAAGAAGCCGTCCGGTGGTACAAGAACCTGTTCGGAGATGACTATTACCTGGAACTGCAGCGCCACAAGGCTAGCGTACCCCGGGCCAATCACGAAACGTACCAACTCCAACAAACTGTAAACAAGAAGCTGGTTGAATACGCAAAAAAATACAACGTCAAACTGGTCTGCACGAATGACGTGCATTTTGTGGATGAAGAAAATGCCGAAGCACACGACCGGCTGATCTGCCTGAGTACGGGAAAAGACCTCGATGACCCGAACCGCATGCTCTATACCAAGCAGGAATGGATGAAGACACGCGAAGAAATGAACGAAATCTTTGCAGACATACCCGAAGCGCTGGCCAACACGACGGAAGTATGCGACAAGGTGGAATTCTACTCCATCGACCATGCGCCGATCATGCCTACTTTCTCCATACCAGAGGATTTCGGGACAGAAGAAGAATACCGGAAAAAATTCACAGAGGAGGACCTGTTCAACGAATTCACCCGTGACGAAAACGGAAATGTGGTGATGGACGAAGCGGCTGCCAAAGCAAAGATCGAACGCCTCGGAGGATATGAAAAGCTATACCGCATCAAGCTCGAGGCGGACTATCTGGCAAAGCTGACTTACGAAGGTGCTGTTAGAAGATATGGAGCAGACATGGACGATGAAATCAAGGAGCGCTTGAAATTCGAACTGTACATCATGAAAACCATGGGTTTCCCGGGGTACTTCCTCATTGTGCAGGACTTTATCAACGCGGCACGCAACCAGCTTGATGTATCTGTAGGACCGGGACGTGGATCAGCTGCCGGATCGGCTGTGGCATACTGCCTGGGCATCACGCAGATCGACCCCATCAAATACGACCTGCTGTTCGAGCGTTTCCTGAACCCCGACCGTATCTCGCTTCCCGATATTGACGTAGACTTCGATGATGACGGACGCGGGCGGGTGCTGAACTGGGTAACCGAAAAATACGGACAGGAGAAGGTGGCGCATATCATCACATACGGCACAATGGCTACCAAACTGGCCATCAAGGATGTGGCCCGCGTTCAGAAACTTCCCTTGCCGGAATCCGACAGACTCTGCAAGCTCATACCCGACAAGATTCCCGACAAAAAGCTGAATCTGCCCAACGCCATCGCATATGTTCCGGAACTTCAGGAAGCAGAAGCTTCACCCAATCCCATTCTGCGCGACACCATCAAATATGCTAAAATGCTCGAAGGGAACGTGCGGAACACGGGCGTCCATGCCTGCGGAACCATCATTTGCCGGGATGACATTACCGACTGGGTGCCCGTAAGCACGGCCGATGACAAGGAAACAGGAGAGAAAATGCTTGTAACCCAATATGAAGGCTCTGTCATCGAAGACACCGGGCTTATCAAGATGGACTTTCTGGGACTCAAGACCTTGTCCATCATAAAGGAAGCAATCGAGAATATCCGCCAAAGCAAAGGCATCGAACTGAACATCGACGAAATACCCATTGACGATCCAGCCACCTACAAGCTGTATAGCGACGGGCGGACAATCGGAACGTTCCAGTTTGAATCGGCAGGGATGCAGAAGTATCTGCGCGAACTCCAGCCGTCTACATTCGAAGACCTTATCGCCATGAATGCGCTCTACCGTCCGGGACCGATGGACTATATCCCCGACTTTATCGACCGTAAACACGGACGGAAGCCGATCGAATACGATATTCCCATCATGGAGAAATATCTGAAGGACACTTATGGAATCACGGTCTACCAGGAGCAGGTGATGCTTCTGTCGCGCCTGTTGGCCGACTTCACGCGAGGCGAATCGGACGCTTTGCGAAAGGCGATGGGAAAGAAGCTGCGCGACAAGCTGGACCACATGAAGCCGAAATTCATCGAAGGCGGAAAGAAAAACGGGCACGACCCTCAGGTGCTGGAAAAAATCTGGGCCGACTGGGAAAAATTCGCTTCCTATGCGTTCAACAAGTCACACGCCACCTGCTACTCGTGGGTAGCCTATCAGACCGCTTATCTGAAAGCCAACTACCCTTCGGAATACATGGCCGCCACCATGAGCCGCAACATCTCGAACATCACCGAAATCACCAAGCTGATGGACGAATGCAAGGCTACAGGAATACGTGTGCTCGGTCCCGACGTGAACGAAAGTAACCTGAAATTCTCTGTCAACCACCACGGCGATATCCGTTTCGGGTTGGGAGCCGTCAAAGGTGTAGGAGAAGCTGCCGTGCAAAGCATCTTGAACGAGCGCGAAAAGAACGGGCCATTCAAAGGCATCTTCGATTTCGTCCAGCGTGTGAATCTCTCGGCCTGCAACCGGAAAAACATCGAAAACCTTGCACTCGCGGGAGGGTTCGACAGCTTCCAGGAAATCAGGCGCGAGGACTTCTTCCTGAAAAACTCAAAGGAAGAAACCTTCGTGGAAACGCTGGTGCGGTATGGAGCCAAATATCAGGCAGACAAATCGTCGGCCACCAATTCTTTGTTCGGAGATACCTTTGAGATAGAAATCGCCACTCCGGAAATCATCCATGCGCCTGAATGGACCGACCTGGAACGCCTGAACAAAGAACGTGAACTGGTAGGAATCTATCTCTCCGCACACCCGCTGGACGATTTTGCCGTCATTCTCGAGAACGTATGCAACGTACACATGGCGGAGCTCGCAGACCTCACTCCCCTGCAGAACCAGAATCTGATTCTTGGAGGAATCGTGACAGGAGTTCGGGAAGGGCTTACAAAAAAAGGCACGCCTTATGGCATAGCCAAAATAGAAGACTACTCCGGATCGGCTGAATTCGCCTTCTTCGGAAACGAATGGGTGGAAAAGAAGAACTACTTCGCCGAGGGCATGTTTCTTTTCATGCACGGCAAATGCCAGCCCAAACAATGGCGGCAGGACGAATGGGAAGTGAAAATCAGCACAATCGAGCTGCTTTCAGACGTAAAGGAGAATGCCATCAACAAGATTACGGTCAGCATCCCTCTGTCGGCGCTCAACGACCAGCTGGTGGTGGAATTCTCGTCAAAAGTGAAAGCCAACCCCGGAAAGGCAGAGCTCTGCTTCCTTGTTTACGACGACAACGGACAAATGCGTATAAACCTGAGCTCGCACGCGGTAAAGGTATCAGCCCAAAAAGATCTGATCAACTATTTAAAAGAGCAGCCGCAGTTGGAGTATAAAATAAATTAGCCTATATTTGTAGACAAAATCTTTTTTAAAACATACAGTTATGGCATTGAACATTAAAGATGACAATTTTGAAGCAATCGTAGCCGAAGGGAAACCGGTGGTACTTGATTTCTGGGCTACATGGTGCGGTCCGTGCCGCCAGATCGCTCCTTACATCGAGGAACTGGCAGAAGAATACAAGGACAAAGTGAACATCGGCAAATGCGATGTAGACGAGAACAGCGATCTGCCCGCGCGTTTCGGCGTGCGCAGCATTCCAACCGTAGTTTTCATCAAGAACGGTGAAGTGGTTGACAAACAGGTGGGAGCAACTGGCAAATCGGCTCTCCAGGCTAAGGTGGACGCTCTGCTCTAAGCAACGAATTCTATCAACTAAAAACAAACTATAATTATGGGCATGGACAACGATTTTTTGCTGGAAGACGAAGATGATGAAAAGACAATCCAATTCATCAAGAACTACCTTCCGCAAGAAATGAAGGACTCGTTTACGGATGACGACCTTTATTACATCCTCGACGTAATTGTTGATTATTACACAACCAGCGGATGTCTGGACGCACAACCAGATGAAGAGGGATATATCAACATCGACCAGGATGAGATAGTGGACTACATCATGAAAGAGGCCAAGAAAGACGGAATGGGCCCATTTGACCCGGAAGCTGTCTACTTTGTAGTGCAAGGCGAAATGGAATACGGAAACCAGCTGGAAGACATGGCCTGACCAGCCTTTCCGTGAAACCTTTATAGAAGCAGAGGCACAAAGATTCTGGAATCTGACATTCCGCATCTTTGCGCCTCTGCTCTTTTTCTGCTTATTTCTTCACCAGCTTCACATCATAGCTTTTTCCTTCGCGGCACACAAACTGCAACACCGTATGCTTTCTGTCTGCTGAAATGACCTTCACGTTCTGCAGGTCTGTATCCGGCTCCCAATGGCCCTTCAAAGTTACGGTTACAGGAATCTCCTGACTTTCGTTGAATTTCCATGGACGCGAATAAATGCTCCGCTCGATACGTTTGCCTTCGTTGTCGAAAGCCTCGTCGCTCGGCCCGCGATATAGGGCCAAGTCCGGCTGGGCGACGGTAAGCAGAAGCTGTTGCTTGCCTGTTTCCTTCACCATGGCCAGGCAACAAGTGTCGGTCTTTTCAATCCATTCTCCCGGCAATGCCGCACGCGGAGTTTCAAACAACACGTATGAGGTCAGCTTCTCCTCGGAAGAAGACACGATATGCGCGTTGCGGTCGCGTTTGAGCACCTTGTAGGCCGGCTTCTTCGCAAAGGCTTCCAACGAAGCCTGATCAGTCTGAGGCAGCACGGCATATTCATACGATGCGCCTTTCGGAGCCTTTCCGTGATCAAACACAAGCGACACCCAATCGCCGGAAGTCGGTTTCACGCTGCGCTCTCCCACCGTAGTCTGCGGAAAATTCTTTTCAAACTTCGTATTTCCCTTCACATAATATCCCGCTCCGTTCGGTGCAAGGAAAATGTTTCCGGTTCCTGCATATCCTTCCCAGTAAGCCTTCTCCTCGGGAGTAATGGCCGCAAGCTGGAACACGGTGGTTTCCGTCGGATAATCCTTGTTCACATTCTCGATGTCAGAACCGAGAGCCACAATCTTGTCGCCGAAGAAATGATAAGAAATGCGGGCGCGGTGCGAACCGTTATACTTGTCATGCTCATGCAGAACCATTCCGAAGTTTCCGTTTTCATGCTCCTGAGAAAGTCCGCCGGCAAAAGCTTCGTCAGAATAAAGCATTTCTTCAAATCCGGAGAATGTATCCACATTCAGCACCTTTGCGCGCAACTGGTCAAAAGGCAGATGGATGGAAGTAGTGCCCGGAATGCGATTCCAGTCGAAACCGTTCTCCTGCCATCCGCTTGAAGAAAACGTCACATACTGGCCGGGGCGTGCCGTCAGAACCTGCATGCTTCCGTATCCCAGGTAGCGTCCGTAGAAATTGGCATCAAGATAATGCTCGGCGCTCCACAGATAGCGCGAGGAGCCTCTTACCACCGCCGCCCAGTTGCTTCTTCTCTGCACGGAAACACAACCGTAGCCCAGAGCCAGATTTCCCTGCGGGTCTGCCTCCGGCTTGAAGCCTGCGGCCGCCAGTTCGCGCTTCATCTTCTTTTCCATTCCGGTCATCTTCTTCGGAAGATAGTCCGGCTCTTCGCCGCTCTTCACATCCGAAGCGTTCAACAGGCGAAGATAGGCCGCCGCCATTTCCGGATCATACTTCTGTTTTCCGTCGGGCGTGCCCGCTATGGCCATCATGCCATATTGTCCCGGTATCAGTTTGCCTTTTCCGTTAGGGTGCCGTCCCGACATGGACAACGGGAACTGCACACGGTTGCAATAAAAGCGCATAGCGAGCAGCACATCCTTCACCGTCTGATGCGCCAGTTCGGACACGGCAAACGTGGTTCCGCTCATCAGATAAATCATATTGGTAGCTCCGTCAAGGCCTCCGACCGCATAAGCCGGATAATTGTTGCAATGGTGGAAGGCGGCTCCGTCGCTCTTGAACGAACCGGCCAGACCGGGAGCCGGACGGCATCCGTAGTCGATCCAACGGGAGAAAGCGCGCAGGTAACGGAGCTTTTCGGGCGTATCCTCCATCATCAGGATGCTCGCAATGCGTCCCGAAGTCTGGGTATTGAACGAATCCATGTCAATGCCGTTCCCTTCGGGCTTCGGATAAATCTCATTGGTGATGGCATACCACCGCATGGTGGCTTCAGCCTCCTGAAGACGCCCCTCTTCACGCAGGACATCTTTCATCAGGAAATAAGACAGATAAAGATTTCGCACGCTGTATCCGTAATGATGGATGTTTCCCCAGCAGCTCCCGTACGCCACACCCTGATCGGTAATATGATCGTACATCGCCATGAACTTCTCACGCATTTCCTGCTTGATTTCCGGATCTTCGGCGTTCAGATAAACCGTAGCGATATTCTTCATCAGGTCAAAGTAAGCCTTCATCTCCATGCCGAGCTTAGTAAACATATCCTTGTCCCAGTTGGGAAGCATACGTTCGTAGGCCTCCGCCTGGCGCACCATGAAGATCGGCATGCCGCTCACCTTTCCGTCCTTATAGACGATGCGATATTTTCCGTATTGCTTTCTGATTTTGTCCAGCTGCTTCTGGTTCACTTTTCCCGGGAGATAGACCAGGTCGCGGAAACGCTTCTCCATCAGATGCATGTCAGCCTTTTCCCTCTCCGACACGGGGTTCAGCGGCAGATCGGAAGTCCACAGCGAGTGCGGATAGATAACCAGCCAGTGATTTGTGGTTCCCTTATGCACGAAAGGCACCTGCACGTCCGCGGCCTGCTGGCGGGCGTCCACTTTGACCGCTGTAATCAAATGGTCGATGAAAAGTTCGCCTGCCACATCCGGAGCCTGCACACGAAGTTCATCCATGCCCGTTTCCGGCTTCCCCTCCATGTCGCGCTCATAGCAGACCCAGGCGGCGCGCCATCCGGTAAAGTTGATTCCGAAAGGGAAAGAGGTGCATACCTTTCCGTCTTTCAGAAACTGGAAGGTAATCTTCTTGTCGACAGCCTTTTCGTTATATACCCATACGATGAAAGCCGACAGGTACGTATCTTTTCCCGTCGGATCTTTTTCCTCAAACTTCAGATCTTTTTCCAGAGCCAGTGTCGCGCCGGGCTGGTAAGTCCAGCGGAGCGAATGCGTACCGTCTTTATAATGTACATCCGAGATGGCCAGCGACGAAGCCTCAACCTTCATTTGCGCCGGCACTCCATCTTCGAACGAGAACAGCCGCTCGTTCTTTACCACCTGTGCGGATACAGGATCCGCCAGCCCCATCAGACATAAAGAGAATGCCCAATTAATAAAATTTTTCCGTTTCATAGCGAAGATTCTGCCAATAAATTAATAATTGCAAAGATAACATTTCTTCGGTGAAACAGAAATATTGAAAGGGAGAAAATGAGAATTTTCATTTCGCGCCCGAACGAAGCTCCAGATGCCGGAAGAGTTTCTTTGTTCCACAACGTGGAATATACATTTCACACTGCGGTTTCTGAATTCCACAACGTGAAACATAGAAACCACAATGCGGAATGAAGAAATAGAGCCGGCTTCGGGAACTTTCCGGCGGGGCATGAAGCATTTCAGGCGGGCCCTCCCGGAAAAACGGGAAAGACCGCCTGAAACGGATATGGGTGTGCAGACTTGCTTACTTTTTGACTCTTCCCACTATCGCGTTGAAGGAAGAAGTGATGTCCAGCGCCTCGGGATGCTCCTTGATGAAGGATTCGATGTGGCGCACGCGCTTTTCTTCGAGAATCTCGTCCACCGCGATGAGGATGCCGGTTTCCTCCACATCTCCGAAACCGTCGTTTATCGCCGTGCCGAACATGCGCATCGTGGGCGACAGGCCCATATAGGCATTCACAAGGGGAGGGATGTTGTATCCCAGCTTCCGGATTTCGGTGTTGAGCACCTTGTAGTCTTCCTTGAAGGAATTGTGGCAGAACAGCTTTTCGAGCATCTCCGGATCGGTTTCTATCAGAATCGGGTTTTCCGGAATGATCAGTCCGTCCTTGTCACCGAAATGCTTCTTCAGGAAATACAGAATCATATCGCGGCCGAAACGGTTGTAGCTCGGATACATCGTCATCTTGCCGAACAGGTATTTCACGTGGGGCATCACCACGGTAAGAGCGCCCAGCCCGTCCCACAGATTGTCGAGAGCGAACAGGCCTTTCGAGCCGGCCCGGGTTGACTGATACTCAAGCGTCACGAACGAACGTCCCAGCTCGATTGTAGCAGGAAGATATTCTTTCAGGAACTTCTCCGAAAATTTAAACATGTGTGCGGTTGCCAGGATGGGTTCTCCTTTTTCGTCGAACTCCACCTCGTCGCCAAGGAAATAGCGGTATCCTCCGAGGATTTCTTCCGATTCGGGATTCCACACGATCAGCTGGTGATACGGATGCTCCATCAGGTCGTATTCGTCCAGGTCAAGCGGCTTGCCCGTTCCGCCTCCGGCCGCACGAAAAGCGATTTCTCTCAAACGTCCGATTTCTTTCAGGACATTAGGCGCGTTCTTCCACGTAACAATGTATATCTCGTTGTTGCTTTTGTTCGTGAACCTCAACCGTTTATCTTCAGTCAGTTCCGATTTCAGAATCTCTTTGTCAATCGGCGCAATAATTTCTTCCATATATTTTTTATCTCTCTTAATTCAAAGTTTATATACCAGTTCACGCACATAGTCGGCCCATTCGGCAGGCGTTTTCGACTTGTCGAAGGTCTGCCACGGTATCGGTTTTCCGATAGCCACCCGGAATGTCTTGTGACGGTTCTTATACATTTCGTCTGCCAGATACAGCATGGCTATGTTGAACTTGATCCCCAGAAACTTGCATGCGTTGGCAAGGTTGTAGAAAAAATTGGAATTCCGGCCTTCGAAGTGAACAGGCACCACATCCCGATGCGCCTCCACGCTCTTGGTCACAAACGTCTTTTTCCACGGCAAGTCCTTGATTACCCCATGCTGCCTGCGCGAACAGATGCCTGCCGGGAACATGATGATATGCGCGTCCGAACGGAATCCCGCCTCTACCATCGCCGGAAAATCGCGCGACTGCGACCCGGTCTTGTTGATCGGAATGCAGAGAGGTGCCAGCCCATGCAGGTTCATCAGCAGATCGTTGACCAAGTATTTGATGCGGCCGCCATAATGTTTCCCCAAAATATATCCCAAAGCGATGCCGTCTTGCCCGCCCAGCGGATGGTTCGACACGAACGTGCACAACCCTTCGGCGGGCAGATTCTCGATGCCTTCCACTTCCAGCCTGATGTCGAGGTATTCCACACAGGCTTCCAGGAAGTCAACGCCGGTCTTGTCGGCCACGCGCGTCAGGAAAGCGTTGATTTCATCTTGATGTACAATCCGTTTCAAATATGATATGAGAAAGCGGGGAATGCGATCGGCCTTCTTTCCGGCTTTCTCCCTCACCACCTTGTCGATATCAACCAAAAACATTGATTTCTCAGCCATATTCTTTCATTTACCCTGCAAATGTAACTCATCTCTTTGAAAAATCACACATTTTTCTTACAAGAAATGCAGTTTGTACGCCTAAAAAAATCGTTTTTCTTTTTTCCGTAACATGCAGGACACAAAAAGCGAACCGTCGCCCCGGCACGGGAAGCTCTCACGCAGGCCGGAGAATATGCCATTTCCAGGCACGCCGCAGCACTTCCCGCCGCCAGGCACGGATGTGTCCGGATACTGACAAGGTGTTGATAACTTCCGGAAAATTTCTTGCTGAAAAATGGTGCCCGATTGTATAGAAATGCCTAATTTTACGGCTCAATTCTATAATAAGGTGGAAAATTGACAAAAACGGCAACTATGGACGGAACAGAACCAACCTACCACATACCTGTCTTGCTGCATGAAAGCATACAGGGCATGAACCTTCATCCGGGCGGCATTTATGTAGACGTAACCTTCGGAGGAGGAGGGCACTCAAAGGAGATTCTCCGGAATATGGGAGAAGGAAGCCGCCTGTTCAGTTTTGACCAGGATGCCGACGCTGAAAAGAACATCATCAACGACGGGCGCTTCACGTTTGTGCGGAGCAATTTCCGCTACCTCCACAACTTCCTGCGCTATTACGGCGTGCCGGAAGTAGACGCCATTCTGGCCGACCTGGGAGTTTCATCGCATCATTTCGACGATTCGGAACGCGGATTTTCTTTCCGCTTCGACGGAAAGCTCGACATGCGGATGAACAAGCGGGCGGGAATGACGGCTTCCGACATTGTGAACACTTACGAGGAGGACCGCCTCGCCGATCTGTTTTTCCTGTACGGCGAACTGAAAAACAGCCGCAAGCTGGCTGCAGCGCTGGTCAAGGCAAGAGCGGGAAAAAACATTGCCACCATCAATGATTTCCTGGAAATCGTCAGACCGCTTTTCGGAAAGGAAAGAGAAAAGAAAGAGCTTGCCAAAGCGTTTCAAGCACTCCGCATAGAAGTGAATCAGGAAATGGAGGCGCTTAAGGAAATGCTGTATGCCGCCACAGACGCGCTGAAGCCGGGAGGAAGACTGGCCGTCATCACTTACCATTCGCTTGAGGACCGCATGGTGAAAAACATCATGAAAACCGGAAACGTGGAGGGAAAGGCTGAACAGGACTTCTTCGGAAACCGGAAAACTCCGTTCAGGCTTGTCAACAACAAAGTGATAACGCCTTCGGAAGAGGAAACCGGCCGGAACCCGCGTTCAAGAAGCGCAAAACTCAGAATTGCTGAAAAATTATAAGACATGGAAAGACAAGACGACAAGACACAGCAGAAGCAGGACCTGCACGTTACGTGGAAAACGGTAATGGGCGGAGAGCTGCTCGTACGCATCATGCGCCGGCAAACGACGCTGGTCATACTGGTCATGGTGTTCATCATCGTGTACATCGACAACCGGTACTCCAGCCAGCAGGAAATGATCGAAATAGACGAACTGAAGAGAGAGCTGGTCGATATAAAGTATGATGCGCTCACGGTTTCGTCCGAACTGACCGAACGGAGCAGGCAGTCGCGCATCGAAGAATACATCACGGCAGAAGGGACACCGCTTGAAACATCAACCACACCACCGTTCTTAATCAAAGACTCAGAGAAATGACATCCAACAAAGACAAGATATTGCTGCGTTACACGGGGTTCATCTTCATCATGGGGATTCTTGTGATAACCGTCATAGTCAAAGCCATAATCATCATGTTCGCGGAAAAGGGCTACTGGATGGAGGTTGCCGACCGCTACGTGAGCGAAACCAAGAAGATTCCGCCCACAAGGGGAAATATCATCTCGTCCGACGGAAAGCTGATGGCCAGCAGCCTGCCCGAATACAGAATCTATATGGATTTTGTGGCGGCGCAGAACGCAGGAAACGATTCGACGCTCATGAACCATCTGACA
Organism: Bacteroides sp. ET225; assembly: GCF_024733745.1. Classification (NCBI taxonomy): domain Bacteria; kingdom Pseudomonadati; phylum Bacteroidota; class Bacteroidia; order Bacteroidales; family Bacteroidaceae; genus Bacteroides; species Bacteroides sp. ET225. Next base: position 144,149 of record NZ_JANRHN010000004.1, read on the forward strand.
GAAATCTGCGAAGGGCTGCACCAGATATTTCCGGACAAAAGCGCGAAAGAATTCAGACGGCACATCCTGAACGGAAGGAAAAAGAAAAGCCGGAACTACTTGCTTTATCCGAAACGGATCTCATACATCGAATACAAGGAAGTGAAGAAGCTGCCCGTATTCAACCTGAACAAGAACAAGGGAGGCTTCCACGAACTGGCATACAACCAGCGGAAAAAGCCTTTCGGCTCGCTGGCCGCACGCACGCTCGGCGACGTGTATGCAGATGCCACCATGGGAGCAAAAAACGGACTTGAACTTACTTACGACTCTATCTTGAGAGGCAAGGATGGTGCCATGCACAGGCAAAAGGTCAGAGGAACCTACGTAGACATTGTGGATGTCCCCCCCGTAGACGGATGCGACATAATCACCACCATTGACGTAGACATGCAGGATATCGCCGAGAAAGCGCTCGTCGACCAGCTGAAGAACCTCAACGCGCAATCCGGCGTGGCCATTGTCATGGAAGTGGCTACCGGGAAAGTCAGAGCCAACGTCAACATGCGCAGGGGCAATGACGGCAGTTATTATGAAATGAGAAACGATGCGGTAAGCAACCTGATGGAACCCGGATCAACCTTCAAGACGGCCTCCATCATGGTGGCGCTCGAAGACGGATATATCACTCCCGACTATGTGGTGGATACGGGAAACGGCATCGTCAACATGCACGGAAGCAATATGAAGGACTGGAACTGGCATCATGGAGGATACGGGAAAATCGATGTCACGCACATCCTTGGATATTCGTCGAACGTGGGCGTATCGACAATCATCGACAGGTTTTACGGAAACAACCCGCAGAAGTTTATCGACGGACTGAGAAGAATGAGCATCGACAAGCCGCTGAATCTCGGATTCGTGGGAGAAGCAAGCCCGCGCATACGCGGACCGAAAGAAAGAAGCTATTTCGCAAAGACAACTCTCCCATGGATGAGTATCGGCTATGAAACCATGTTTCCGCCCATCTATCTGCTGAACTTCTACAATGCCATCGCCAACAACGGCGTAATGGTGAAGCCGAAGTTCGTGGAAGCTATATCAAAAGACGGAGAAATCATCAAAGAATATCCGACAGAGATCGTCAACCCGAAAATCTGTTCCGACAAGACATTGGAGCAAATCCGGACCATGCTGCAGAAAGTGGTTGCCGAAGGACTTGCCAAACAGGCCGGAAGCAAGCAGTTTCATGTGTCTGGAAAAACCGGAACAGCGCAAATATCACAAGGAACCAAAGGGTATAAAAGCGGAAAGACCAAATATCTCGTCAGCTTCTGCGGCTTCTTCCCTTCAGAAAACCCTCAGTACAGCTGCATTGTATCTATCGAAGATCCCGGCGGATATCCTTCGGGAGGCGTACAGGCAGGAAGTGTGTTCAGCCGCATCGCCGAACGGATCTACGCCAAACATCTGTACATTGACCTGAGCAATGCAAAGGATTCTGCCGCAATCCTGATCCCCGACATCAAAAACGGAGATATAGGTGAAGCCGCACAAGTGCTTCAGGCACTGAACATAAACAGCAACAGCAGCTCGATACCTGCAAGCAATGCGCCTATATGGGGCAAAGCCGTAAATACCACCAATTACGCCGACCTGAAACAGACGGCCTACAACAAACAGCTTGTCCCGGACGTAAAAGGAATGGGGGCAAAGGACGCTGTCTACCTGCTCGAAAGCAAGGGCCTGCATGTCCGGCTTTCGGGAATGGGAAAGGTTACGGCTCAAAGCATCGCGCCCGGCTCATACTTGCGCAAAGGACAAACAATTACACTGACACTTAAAAACTAAAGAAATGGAACTGAAAGAGATCCTCAAAGCGATTACGATAAAGACAATACTTGGAGATGCCGGAAAGGATATAACAGGCATCGAAATAGATTCGCGTAATGTCAAGGCCGGCAATCTGTTCGTTGCCGTCAAAGGTACGCAGACAGACGGCCACGCCTATATAGCCAAAGCTGTCGGAAACGGTGCATCGGCCGTAGTGTGCGAAAATCTGCCTGATTCCCCGGACAGCAACGTCACTTATGTCCAGGTGGCCGACACCGAAGAGGCGGTAGGGAAACTGGCGACTCACTTCTTCGGCGATCCCACCTCAAAACTCGACCTCATAGGCGTAACCGGAACAAACGGGAAAACGACAATTGCTACCTTATTATATAATATGTTCAGAAAATTCGGCTATAAGGTCGGACTTATCTCCACGGTATGCAATTATATCGACGGAGAAGCCATACCCACCGACCATACGACTCCGGACCCTATCACGCTGAACAAACTGCTGGGACGCATGGCAGATGAAGGCTGCAAATATGCCTTCATGGAAGTCAGCTCGCACTCGATAGCCCAAAAACGTATCGGAGGGCTGCGGTTCGCCGGAGGCATCTTCACGAACATCACCCGCGACCATCTGGACTATCACAAAACATTCGAAAACTACCTGAAGGCAAAAAAGGCATTCTTCGACGGATTGCCTAAAACGGCTTTCGCCCTGACAAATGCCGATGACAGAAACGGTATGGTCATGGTTCAGAATACAAAGGCAAAAGTATACTCCTATTCGCTCAGAACGCTTTGCGACTTCAAGGGCAAAGTTCTTGAGGATGGATTTGACGGCATGCTGATGGACATCAATAACCGCGAAGTGAACGTGCAGTTTATCGGACGCTTCAATGCATCCAACCTGTTGGCCGTTTACGGCGCTGCCTGTATCCTGGGCAAGAAGCCTGAGGACGTATTGCTGCTGCTCAGCACACTCCATCCTGTTTCCGGACGATTCGATGCGCTGAGATCACCCAAAGGATATACCGCCATCGTTGACTATGCACATACGCCTGACGCTCTGATAAATGTCCTCGACACAATCCATGAGGTGCTCAGAGGAAGAGGAAAGGTAATCACCGTCGTAGGAGCGGGCGGAAACCGCGACAAAGGCAAACGGCCGCTGATGGCAAAAGAATCGGCAAGACGCAGCGACAAGGTCATCATTACATCAGACAACCCGCGTTTCGAGGAGCCTCAGGATATCATCAACGACATGCTGGCCGGCCTTGACAAGGATGACAGCAGAAAAGTGCTCAGCATTGCCGACAGAAAAGAAGCGATCCGCACGGCGTGCATGCTGTCGGAACCCGGAGATGTGATTCTGATTGCCGGAAAAGGACACGAGAATTACCAGGAAATAAAGGGGGTAAAGCACCACTTTGATGACAAAGAGGTTTTAAAAGACATTTTCAGCAACGAAAAGTATTAACGGTAAAGCGATTTTTGGATAGACATGCTATATTATTTATTTCAATACCTGGAGCAGATCAATTTTCCGGGGGCGCGTATGTTCGGCTACGTGTCATTCCGTTCATTGATGGCAATCATCTTTGCCCTGCTGATTTCGGCAATCTTCGGAGAGTATTTCATCAATATGCTGAAAAGGAAGCAGATCACCGAAACGCAACGTGACGCATCCATTGATCCGTTCAACGTCAACAAGGTGGGAGTGCCTACAATGGGAGGAATCATCATTATCGTGGCCATACTCATTCCATGCCTGCTGCTGGGCAAGCTCCACAACATCTACATGATTCTGATGCTGATAACCACCATATGGCTCGGCACGCTGGGATTTCTGGATGATTACATCAAAGTGTTCCGGAAAGACAAGGAAGGTCTGCACGGCAAATTCAAGATTATCGGACAGGTAGGTCTGGGACTGATTGTCGGACTCACCCTCTACTTGAGCCCCGATGTGGTAATCAGAGAAAACATCGAGATACAGCAAGACGGACGGGTGGTAGACGTTGTGCATAAAAACCAGGATGAAAAATCTACGAAAACAACCATACCGTTCTTCAAGAACAACAACCTGGATTATGCGGATTTCGTGGGATTCATGGGAAAGCATACACAGGCTGCAGGGTGGATTGTATTCGTACTTGTCACAATCTTTGTCGTCACAGCCGTATCAAACGGAGCCAATCTCAACGATGGCATGGACGGAATGGCGGCTGGAAATTCGGCCATCATGGGAGTCACGCTCGGCATACTGGCTTATGTATCAAGCCATATTGAATATGCGCAATACCTGAATATCATGTACATCCCGGGCAGCGAAGAACTGGTTATCTTCATCTGCGCATTCATCGGGGCGCTGATCGGTTTCTTATGGTACAATGCATTTCCAGCACAGGTGTTCATGGGCGATACCGGAAGCCTTACCATTGGGGGCATTATAGCCGTTTTCGCCATTATCATCCATAAAGAACTGCTGATTCCGATTCTCTGCGGGGTCTTTCTGGTGGAGAATCTCTCAGTCATTCTGCAAGTAAAGTATTTCCAGTACGGCAAGAAGCATGGAAAAAGACAGCGCATCTTCAAGCGCACACCCATCCACGATCACTTCCGCACAACAATGGCGCAGCTTGACCCGAACTGTACCTATATGTTCACACGCCCGCAAAGCGTATTTCACGAATCAAAAATTACAGTCCGCTTCTGGATTGTAACCATTGTACTGGCAGCGATAACTATTATAACTTTAAAGATAAGGTAAAAAGCCATGGCAAAAAGAATTGTCATATTAGGAGCCGGAGAAAGCGGTACAGGAGCCGCTGTCCTGGCACAGAAAAAAGGATTTGAAACGTTTGTTTCCGACGCTTCCCTCATCAAGGACAAATACAAGCAGATGCTTGACGAAAGGGACATCCCATGGGAAGAAGGCGGACACACAGAGGAACTGATTCTGAATGCGGATGAAGCGATCAAGAGTCCGGGCATTCCGAACGATGCGCCGCTAATTCTAAAACTGAAAGCAAAGGGCATACCTGTCATCTCTGAAATAGAATTTGCCGGAAGATACACGGATGCCAAAATGATTTGCATCACGGGAAGCAACGGAAAAACCACTACGACCTCACTGATTTATCATATCTTCAAGAAAGCGGGCCTGAACGTGGGACTGGCAGGAAACATTGGGCAAAGTCTGGCATACCAGGTGGCTGAATGCAACTACGATTACTATGTAATTGAACTAAGCAGCTTCCAGCTCGACAACATGTATAAGTTCCATGCCAACATCGCCGTGCTCATGAACATAACTCCCGACCATCTGGACCGTTACAATTATGAGATGCAGAATTACGTGGATGCCAAGTTCCGCATCATACAAAACCAGACGGATGACGACGCATTTGTATTCTGGAACGATGACCCTATCATACAGCGCGAGCTGCACAAATATGGCATACACGGACGCTATTTCCCGTTCGCAGAGAAGAAGGAAGACGGACTGGCTGCTTTTTCAGAAGAGAACAAAGTTTGTTTTACCCGGCCGATTGCATTCAACATGGAGCAAGAGGAACTGGCTTTGACCGGAACCCACAACCTGTTCAACTCAATGGCAGCAGGAATTTCCGCAAACATCGCAGGCATCCGGAAAGAATGCATCCGCGAAGCGCTGAAAGACTTCAAAGGGGTTGAACACAGACTGGAAAAGGTGGCCCGGGTTAGAGGGGTAGACTATATCAACGACTCCAAAGCCACCAATGTAAATTCATGCTGGTATGCGCTTCAAAGCATGAAGACTAAAACAATTCTGATTCTTGGAGGAAAAGATAAAGGGAACGATTACAACGAAATAGCAGATCTGGTAAAAGAAAAATGCACCGGACTGATATTTCTGGGACTTCACAACGAAAAACTGCACGCATTCTTCGACAGTTTCGGCCTGCCGACAGCCGATGTGCAAAGCATGAAAGACGCCGTTGATGCCGCTTACAGCATGGCAAAACCGGGAGAAACGGTTCTGCTGAGTCCGTGCTGCGCAAGCTTCGACTTGTTCAAAAGCTACGAAGACCGGGGCGAACAGTTCAAGGAATGTGTTAGAAACCTGTAAACATCACTGACAATACAATGGATCTGTTAAAGAATTTCTTCAAAGGCGACAAGGCTGTATGGATTATTTTCCTGTTCTTGTGCCTGATCTCGATTATCGAAGTGTTCAGTGCGTCAAGCACCCTGTCTTTCAAGACCGGAGATCACTGGGCACCGATAACGAATCATCTGACCATGCTGCTGGTCGGAGTTTTTGTGGTATGGATCGTCCACAATATCCCTTGCAGATGGTTCAAGACATTTATTGTACTTCTCCCCATTTCATGGATATTGCTTGCTATCGTGCTGATCATGGGAATCGCCACCAATGGAGCCAAACGCTGGATTGATCTGGGCATCATCCAATTTCAGCCGTCGGAACTGGGAAAGATGGCAACCATCATTACCGTCGCATTCATTCTGAGCAAAATGTACACAGAAAACGGAGAAGACAAAAAAGCGTTCAGATTCATTCTTGGCGTTACGGGAGGAACTTGTGCACTGATCATCACCGAAAACCTTTCGACAGCAGTCCTGCTGGCGGTATCTGTTTATGTTCTGATGCTTGTAGCCCGAATCCCGTTCAAACAGATGGCTAAGCTGACCGGCATCGGGATCATAGGAATTATTCTTGCCTTCAGTGTCATCTGGTGTGTTCCCGCCAGCGCATGGAAAGCGATTGGCATCGAACGCCCAATCACATGGAAAGAACGTATCAGCGACTTCTCAAACAACGAACAGATTCCCGCTGCCCAATATGACTTGAACAATGACGCACAGGTTGCACATGCCAATATAGCAATCGCGACAAGCAGCATCCTCGGGAAAGGTCCGGGAAACAGCGTCCAGCGTGATTTCTTGTCGCAGGCCTACTCCGATTTTATTTATGCCATTATCATCGAAGAGATGGGACTGATAGGAGGAGCATTCGTAGCCCTGCTTTATATTCTTCTGCTCATGCGAATCGGCAAGATCGCCAACAAGTGCGACAAGCCTTATCACATGTTTCTTATCATGGGAATCGGCATACTGCTTGTCATACAAGCTTTGTTCAATATGCTGGTTGCGGTGGGAATCATGCCGGTCACCGGACAGCCTCTGCCGTTAATAAGCAAAGGAGGAACTTCTACCCTTATCAACTGTATCTATATAGGAATGATTCTCAGCATAAGCAAATATGCAAACGAACAGCAGAGGCTGAAAGAAGAACAGCAAACCCTCGGCATACAGCCTGAGCAGAATGCGGAACCTGTAGCACCGGAAAATCAGGACGCAAACGCCGGACAGCCGGTTTGAAGCATAAATATACAATTGTCTAAAGAACATTCGAACTTCTTTTTGTAAATTTGTAGTGAATAATACAACAATTATGGAAAAGAACAGTTTGCGCATTATAGTAAGCGGAGGAGGAACAGGAGGACACATCTTCCCTGCAATATCAATAGCCAATGCCATCAGAAAGAAACACCCTGACTCTGAAATTCTTTTCGTAGGGGCATCAGGCAGAATGGAAATGCAACGTGTCCCCGCTGCAGGCTACAAGATTATCGGACTGCCTGTCGCCGGATTCAACCGGAAGAATCTGCTGAAGAACGTCAGTGTCCTCATCAAACTTTTCCGAAGCCAACGAATGGCAAAGAAGATCATCAAAGACTTCAAGCCGGATGCAGCCGTAGGCGTCGGCGGGTATGCAAGCGGACCAACGCTGAAGACAGCCGCAGCAGCAGGTATTCCGACCTTAATACAAGAACAGAACTCGTATGCAGGCGTTACCAACAAGCTTCTTGCAAAAAGTGCGAAGAAAATATGCGTCGCCTATGAAGGAATGGAACGCTTCTTCGAAAAAGACAAGATTATCCTGACAGGAAATCCGGTCCGGCAGAACTTGCTTGACGAAAAGATAAATAAAAGCGAAGCCACACGCATGTTCGGCCTGGACCCGCAGAAGAAAACAATCCTGATTGTCGGAGGAAGCCTGGGAGCGCGCACCATCAACAACTGCGTCATGCACAGTTTGAACAAAATCAGGCAGTCAGATGTACAGTTTATATGGCAGACTGGCAAAATATACATTGAAGAAGCCAAGGCTGCCGTAAAAGAAGCCGGCAGCATGCCTATGCTGCATACCACAGACTTCATATCAGACATGGCCGCCGCCTACTCTGCTGCTGATCTTGTCATCAGCCGTGCAGGAGCCGGATCAATTTCTGAATTTTGTCTGTTGGGGAAACCGGTTATACTGGTTCCCTCACCCAATGTGGCAGAGGATCACCAGACTAAAAATGCACTGGCATTGGTAAACAAGGAAGCAGCCCTCTACATAAAGGACAGCGAAGCGGAAGAGAAACTGATCGATACGGCCATACGCGCCGTGAACGAACCGGAAACCCTGAAAAGACTTAGTACAAACATCACCAGGCTGGCTTTCAAAAATTCGGCGGATGTCATAGCCGAAGAGGTATGCAAACTGGCATTAAAATATAAAGAAGAACATGGACATTAATTCAATAAAAGCGGTATATTTCATCGGTGCAGGCGGAATCGGAATGAGCGCACTCGTAAGATACTTTCTTTCAAAAGGAAAGAAAGTGGCCGGCTACGACAAAACGCCAAGCGAGCTTACGCACAAACTTCAGGAAGAAGGAGCCGATATCCACTATGAAGAAAACGTATCGCTGATTCCTGAAGATTTCAGAGATGCATCTTCAACCCTGGTGGTCTATACTCCGGCCATACCGGCAGAACATAAAGAACTCTGTTATTTTCAAGACAACAAGTTTGAAATCCACAAACGCGCACAGGTATTGGGAATGCTGACCCGCACCGAAAAAGGAATATGTGTGGCGGGCACTCATGGGAAGACAACCACTTCAACCATGGCGGCTTACCTCATAGACCGTTCACATGTGGGATGCAATGCCTTTCTGGGAGGCATATCAAAGAATTACGGGACAAACCTTCTGCTTTCAGACAGCAGATACGTTGTAATTGAAGCCGACGAATTCGACCGCTCCTTCCATTGGCTTACTCCGTATGCAACGGTCATCACTGCCACCGACTCTGACCATCTGGACATATATGGCACGCATGAAGCTTATCTGGAAAGCTTTCGCAAATACACGTCACTTATCCGGAAAGACGGCTGTCTTATCATAAAGAAAGGTATCGACCTGCAACCCGACGTACAGCCGGGAGTAACGGTTTATACCTATTCGGCAACAGAAGGAGATTTCCATGCCGAGAATATACGTATCGGGAACGGTGAAATCATGTTCGACTACATATCCCCTTTGGGAAATATTGCAGACATCCGTCTTGGAGTGCCGGTTTATGTAAACATTGAAAATGGAGTGGCAGCAATGGCGCTGGCACAAATAGCAGGCGCAACGGCTGAAGAAATAAAGGCTGCCATGCCCGGATTCAAAGGAGTAGACAGAAGATTCGACTTCAAGATAAAGAATGACAGGATTGTATTTCTGAGCGACTATGCTCATCATCCGGCCGAGATAAGCCAGAGCGTAAAGTCCGTCAGGATGCTTTATCCCGACAAAAAGGTGACTGCCGTATTCCAGCCTCACCTGTATACGCGCACACGTGACTTCTACAAAGAGTTTGCCGACAGTCTTTCTCTGCTCGACGAGGTGATTCTGCTTGATATCTATCCGGCCCGAGAGCAGCCTCTCCCCGGAGTTACCAGCAAACTGATTTATGACAACCTGCGTCCGGGCATAGAAAAGACGATGTGTACAAAAGAAGAACTGCTTGACGTGCTGAAAGCCCGGAAGATTGAGGTGCTCATCACATTGGGAGCAGGCGATATCGACAATTATGTTCCACAAATCTATGAACTATTAAAAGACAGATGATAAAACGGATTCTTCTGATATTTGTGATGCTGGCGGTTTCATGCTACATTGTAGTAGCTGTTACCCTGTTCAACCGCAAACCGGACGACAAGATTTGCGAGGGTATAGAACTGACTGTGGAAGACAGCGTCAACTATAACTTTGTCACGAAAAAAGGTATTGAAGAGCTGCTGAAATCTAAAAGACTGCTGCCACAGGGAAAACCTGCAGGGAGCATCAACGTACGACTTCTTGAAGAAACCATAGCAAAATACCCGTTCGTCAGCGAAGCGCAATGCTATCTGACATCAGGCAATAAAGTCAATATTGACATCAGGCAGCGCATACCCCTGCTGCGCATAATGAGCGACAATGGGGACAACTACTACATCGACAACAAAGGCGAAATCATGTCTGTCCTGAGCCAGCCGGTGCACGTAGCTGTAGCCACAGGGTTCATCGACAAAAAGTTTGCGAAAGGCGAACTCTTTGCACTCGGCAAATACCTTCAGGACAACCCGTTCTGGAAGGCGCAGGTAGAACAAATCAACATTACTCCGCAAAAAGAGATAGAAATTGTGCCAAGAGTAGGCAACCACATTCTTTTTTTAGGAAAAGCTGAAGATTATGACAAAAAATTCAGTAAATTGCAAACGTTTTATGAAAAAGCGTTGAATCATGTCGGTTGGAATAAGTACCAGCGCATAAGCATAGAATTCAAAAACCAGATTATCGGAACAAAAAAAGAGAAATAAGATATGGCAGTAACAGACTTTATAGTAGCAATCGAACTGGGATCAACAAAAATCATCGGCCTGGCAGGAAGGAAAAGGGCCGACGGATGCATTCAGATTCTCGCGCATGCCAGCGAACACTCTTCCGACTGTATAAGAAAAGGTGTCATCTATAATTCAGACAAAACCCTGCAATGCCTCACATCAATCATCAGAAGCCTTGAAGAACAGCTTGGCGCATCAATCAAGAAGGCTTATGTAGGGATTGGAGGAAAATCAATGTACAGCGTTGAAAACCGCGTCTTCAGACAATTCAACGATGAAACGAAGATTTCATTGGCGCTCACCGACTCCATGATGAAGGCAAACAGAGAAATGGCTCTGCCGGACAAAGATATCCTGGAAGTAGTGCCTCAAGAATACCTGATAGGGAAAGAACTGCGTATCGATCCCGTGGGAATTTCTACAGACAGCATCGAAGGCCATTACCTGAACATCATCGCACGGCGGACGCTGAAAGACAAAATAAAGCAATGCTTCAAGCTGGCCAAATGCGAAATCGCGGGATATATCATTTCGCCGGTCGCAACGGCAGAAGCCGTACTCACCAGCGATGAAAGACGTTCGGGATGCGCACTGGTTGACCTGGGAGCGGAAACCACAACTGTTGCCATATACAAGAACAACATATTGCGGCATCTTGCCGTAATCCCGCTGGGAAGCAACAACGTGACGAAAGATATCAGCAGCGACAAGCAAATCGATGAAGAAGACGCAGAAGAACTGAAACTGAGGTTTGCAAGCGCCTACACAGAAGCTCCGAAAGAAGGCGAGAAAAACGACATCACCTACTCGCTGGACGACCAGACGAGCATCAAGGCCGCAGAGCTGGAAGAAATCGTCGAGGCGCGCATCAAGGAAATCATCCTGAATGTCGAAAACCAGATCAAGTTCTCGCACTACAGCGACAAGCTGCTGGCCGGCATCGTCATCACAGGCGGAGGAGCCAACATGCCCAACATCGACGAAGCGTTCAGACAAACGATGCACAGCGACAAGGTCCGCATAGCCAAAGGAAGCAAGATTTCGCTGGAAAACAGCGAAGAACTCCCCAACGACGGCACGTGCAACACAATCATCGGAGTGCTTTCTGCCGGAAAGGACAACTGCTGCAAAATCGATCCCACGAAATCTGCAGAGCTCTTCTCCGGAACAGGCAATGACTTGAAATCCCAGCAGGAGATGGAGGAAGAAAAGAGGAGGCAGGAAGAAGAGGAAAGAAGAAGAAAGGAAGCAGAAGCAAAGAGAAAGGAAGAAGCTCTCCGCCTTCAAAAAGTGAAAGAATGCGAAGCGCTGCTGGAAGAAACCAGAAAATACCTGAGCAAGAACAAATATGACAAGGCGCAAGAACAGCTTGAACTTGCCATCGAAATGAATGTCAGCGAAAAGCAGGAGGAAATTGACGAACTGAAAAAGAAGATGAGCAAAAAGCCGAAAACGTTTGTCGACAAGCTGAAGGACTTTCTGGAAGACAGAGCCAACAAGTTTTCGGACGGAGCCAACAAAATCTCAAAAGACTTGTTGGACGAATGATTTAACCAATTATTGATTTTAAATAAACGATATTCTTATGCCAGAAGAAAAAAGAGTGCCTTTCGATTTTGAAAAGGATTTTCTACATATAATCAAAGTGATCGGCGTTGGCGGCGGAGGAGGAAATGCTGTCAACCACATGTATAAAGAAGGCATACACGATGTCACATTCGTAGTCTGCAACACAGACAAGCAGATTCTGAACGAATCGCCCGTCCTCCACAAACTCCAGTTGGGAAGCGAAGGCTTGGGAGCCGGGAACAAGCCTGACAGAGGGCGTGCTGCAGCCGAAGAAAGCATGGATGACATCAAGGAAATGCTGAGCGACGGATGCCGCATGGCATTCATTACGGCCGGAATGGGAGGAGGTACGGGAACCGGAGCCGCTCCCGTCATCGCCAAGACCGCAAAGGATATGGGCATTCTTACCGTAGGCATCGTCACGATTCCTTTCCTGTTTGAAGGATACCGGAAAATCGACCAGGCACTCGACGGCGTGGAAGAAATGAGCAAAAACGTGGACGCACTGCTCGTCATCAACAACGAACGCCTGCGGCACGTGTACTCTGACCTGAGCGTGAAAAACGCATTCGGGAAAGCCGATGACACGCTGTCTGTGGCTGCAAAGAGCATCGCGGAAATCATCACGCTCAAGGGTGAGATAAACCTTGACTTCAACGACGTGCAAACTGTCCTGAAAGACGGAGGCGTGGCCATCATGAGCACAGGATACGGAGAAGGAGAGAACCGGGTCAGCCAGGCCATAACCGATGCGCTCAACTCCCCGCTGCTGAACAACAACGACATCTTCAACTCAAAAAAAGTGCTCTTCGTGATCACTTATAACCCGAGCAGCGAACTGATGATGGGCGAAATGGATGAAATCCACGAGTTCATGAGCCGCTTCGAGAGATATGTCGAAACCAAATGGGGACTTTATACCGACGAAAAGCTGGGCGACAAGATCAAATTTACCATCCTTGCCACAGGATTCGGAATAAAGGACGTGCCGGGCATGGAAGCCGTTGCGCAAAAGCACAGCGCGGAAGAACAGAGAAGACTGGCAGAACAGCAGCAAAGGGAAGACAGCAACACTACCAGACGGGCCAATGTCTACAAGGGCATGCTGGAAAACGACAGAAGAAAAAAAGACCTCAAGATTTACATATTCTCACAAGAGGATCTGGACAATGATGACATCATCAGCGTAGTTGAAACAACGCCGACCTACAACCGGACCAAGAAGGCGCTGGACAGCATCAAGTCTAAAGCCAACATAGAAGAAATGCCTCCCGCAGAATCGGGAAGCAGCGAAGATTCTTCCGACCCACAGAAAATATTTTTTTAAAACAAACTCAAAACACTATGGATTTATTTGACCAGATCAGCAATGATATCAAGGAAGCCATGAAGGCAAAAGACAAGGTAAGACTGGAAACCTTGCGCAATGTAAAGAAAGTTTTTCTAGAAGCCAAAACCGCTCCGGGAGCCAACGACACGCTCAGCGACGAAACGGCACTGAAACTGATGCAGAAACTGGTGAAACAAGGGAAAGACTCTGCTGAAGGATACATGCAGGCCGGACGCCAGGAGCTGGCGGAAGAAGAAATGGCACAGGTACGGGTTATTGAAACCTACCTGCCGAAACAGCTTTCGGCCGAGGAACTGGAGGCCAGACTGAAAGACATCATCACCCGCGTAGGGGCTACCGGCGGAAAAGATATGGGCAAAGTGATGGGAGTGGCAACCAAAGAACTCGCCGGAGTGGCAGAGGGACGGGCCATCTCAGCCAAAGTAAAGGAACTGCTCGGATAAGTTTCCGGACAAAAGCTGGCGCAGAGGGCGCAGAATGCATGAGCAATCACATTCTGCGCCCTCTGTCTTTTATCAGCCATAAAGCTCCTTCAGCACAGAAAGCGACTTCAGTTCCGGAAAGGCAGGCAAGTGAAGACGGTAATACGCTACGATAACGTCCAGGCAGCGGTTGCGCTCATTCCGGCTCATAACGAACAGACGCATCGTTTCATAATTCATGCGCATCAGATTAATGATTCTGGAAGACTCTTCAGCGGAAAGGAAAAGCCCGTGCGACGGCGTCCCGTCTACAAAACAGGCGTTCAGCAAGTCAAAGCACCATCCGGAAACATAATCGTCCAGATTGGGATAAAAGCCCAGAAAGCGGGTCAGGCGGAGGAGAAAGACCAGATGGAAATTAGAAAAGTCACGGCCGCAAGCATCGAGCCAGCGAATGGAATTCACCAGATAGGCGAACAGAGGGGCATTGCCGTCTTCTTCCTGCAACGTGCGGTACAGAAACTCGGCAAGAAACATGGATATGCCCATCTTATAAGGATGATAGGGCAGGCTGTCGAGCGGATACCAGATTCTTGCCTCGCGGATGGGATGCAGGCCGGACTTGAGGCGTATGTCCGCTTCAATCTCCACCAGCGAGAACGGGCGGAACAGAACCGGATTGACCGCCGACTTGCGCGAACGGCGGACAGCGGGAATCAGAAAAGAAACCTGCCCGTCCTGCTCGGTATATATGTGTGCGATGTTCGACTTGTCGCTGTATTTCACCACATACAGCACAACTCCATGCAATTTCTGCAACATTACCTATAAGAAATTTTCAAGATTCCGCGCTAAAGACACCTCTTCACTGGAGTGATACGATCTCTTCACTGGAGCAATACGATGTCTTCACTGCAGTGATACGTTCTCCTCACTGCAGTGAAGAGGCAGACTTATGCCGCCGGGATCTTCGGCTCTGCCGGAAAGGCACCGCAAGCGGCCGCTCATCCGCCCCATACGCACCCGCAAATATACGAACAATCGCCCGATAAACAATGTCCTGCCCCACAAGAAAAAACATGCCTGGCAGGCATACGGCACAGATTTATAGGCCGCCAACATACAAACGGATAAAAAAAGTCCTCAAATATTTTGGAGGAAAGAAAAAACTTCCTACCTTTGCATCCGCAAACGAGAAGCATATACCCTCGCTACTTCCGGGAGTCTTCCCGAAAGGCTAGGATGGCCCGTTCGTCTATCGGTTAGGACGCAAGATTTTCATTCTTGAAAGGGGGGTTCGATTCCCCCACGGGCTACATAAACAAACAAAATCAAGAACATATTTAAAGATTAGTCGAGATGGCAAATCACAAATCATCTATCAAAAGAATCAGACAAGCTGAGAAGAGAAGACTGCACAACAGATATTATGCCAAGACAATGCGTAATGCTGTAAGAAAACTTCGCGCCACTACAGACAAGACAGAAGCTGTAGCAATGTATCCGAGTGTACAGAAGATCCTGGACAAGCTGGCTAACCGCCACATCATCCACAAGAACAAGGCGGCCAACTTGAAGTCAAAATTGGCTAAGCACATCAGCAAGCTGGCTTAACACACCATTACTACAAAGATATCTAGGCTGGATTTATCAATCCGGCCTTTTTGCGTTTGCAGAACCGCTAAGAGCACAAGGGCTTTTCGTGTTTTTTAAAACCTTCAGCCTGCGGTTTTCTCCAATATTTTTCGTAACTTTGAACGCTTAAAAACATAGACCTAATTAACAATGAGTGAAGAACAGATGAAGAGCGGAGGAAACAATTATTCGGCCAGCAGCATCCAGGTGCTGGAAGGGCTGGAAGCCGTCCGGAAACGCCCCGCAATGTATATCGGAGATATCAGTGAAAAAGGTTTGCACCACCTGGTTTACGAGGTGGTGGACAACTCGATCGACGAAGCCCTCGCCGGATATTGTACCCATATAGAAGTAACCATCAACGAAGACAACTCAATCACCGTTCAGGACAACGGACGAGGCATACCTGTCGACTTCCACCAGAAGGAAAAGAAGTCGGCGCTCGAAGTTGTCATGACCGTGCTTCATGCCGGAGGAAAGTTCGACAAAGGCTCCTATAAGGTGTCGGGAGGTCTGCACGGTGTGGGCGTGTCGTGCGTGAACGCGCTCTCAACCCACATGACCACAAACGTGTTCCGCAACGGAAAGATATACCAGCAGGAATACGAATGCGGAAAACCGCTCTACGCAGTAAAGGAAGTGGGAACGACCGACATCACGGGCACCCGGCAGACTTTCTGGCCGGACGGAAGCATCTTCACCACCACAGAATATAAGTACAACATACTCGAAGCCCGCATGCGCGAGCTGGCATACCTGAACAAGGGCATCACCATCACGCTCACCGACAAGCGCGTGAAGGAAGAGGACGGCTCGTTCAAGCACGACGTGTTCCACTCTGAGGAAGGAGTGAAGGAGTTCGTGCGCTACCTGAACTCGAACAATACGCCGCTCATCGACGACGTGATTTACCTGAACACCGAAAAGCAGGGCGTGCCCATCGAATGCGCCATCATGTACAATACGGGCTTCCGCGAGAACCTCCATTCATACGTAAACAACATCAACACCATCGAAGGCGGCACGCATGAGGCCGGTTTCCGCACGGCGCTGACCCGCGTACTGAAGAAATATGCCGAAGAGAGCAAGGCTCTGGAAAAAGCAAAGGTGGAGATTTCGGGCGAAGACTTCCGCGAAGGGCTGATTGCCGTAATCTCGGTAAAGGTGGCAGAACCTCAGTTCGAGGGGCAGACCAAGACGAAGCTCGGCAACAACGAAGTGAGCGGAGCCGTGAACCAGGCGGTAGGCGAAGCGCTGACAAACTACCTGGAGGAGCATCCGAAAGAGGCCAAGACGATTGTCGACAAGGTGATTCTTGCGGCAACGGCACGCATCGCGGCACGCAAGGCACGCGAGTCGGTGCAGCGCAAAAGCCCGATGGGCGGAGGCGGCTTGCCGGGAAAACTGGCCGACTGCTCCAGCCGAAACCCCGAAGAATGCGAACTGTTCCTTGTCGAAGGTGACTCGGCAGGCGGCTCGGCAAAACAGGGACGCAGCCGTCAGTTCCAGGCCATCCTCCCGCTGAGAGGAAAAATCCTCAACGTAGAAAAAGCGATGTGGCACAAGGCATTCGAAAGCGACGAGGTGAACAACATCATTCAGGCGCTGGGAGTCCGCTTCGGCGTAGACGGAGAAGAAGACAGCAAGAAGGCGAATATCGAAAAATTACGCTACAACAAGGTGATCATCATGACCGATGCCGATGTCGACGGCTCGCACATCGATACGCTGATCATGACGCTGTTCTACCGCTATATGCCCGAAGTGATCCAGGAAGGACATCTGTATATCGCAACTCCTCCCCTGTATAAATGCACCAAGGGAAAAATCAGCGAATACTGCTATACGGACGAAGCCCGCCAGGCATTCATCCAGAAATACGGCGAAGGAAACGAACAAGGCATCCGCACCCAGCGGTACAAAGGTTTGGGTGAAATGAATCCGGAACAGCTGTGGGAAACGACCATGAATCCGGAAACACGCATCCTGAAACAGGTGCACATCGAAAATGCGGCTGATGCCGACTACATCTTCTCGATGCTGATGGGTGACGATGTGGCTCCCCGCCGGGAATTTATCGAAAAGAACGCTACTTATGCGAACATCGACGCATAAAAGCGACTTTTAATACTCACTTAATACTTACACGTAAAGCCTCTCGCATCTTGCAAAAGAGAGCAAAAATCCGGAAGCAGGCTTCCGGATTTTTTTATGCGCACACTTTTCCCTTTATATTTTAATTCCGGCAGAAAGGCCGTACAGCCGTCCACAAAGCGGATTTGCAAGATTTTCGTTTTATATTTTACGCCCCATAAAAAAGAATTGTCAACTAAATTCATTATTTTTGAACAATCACATATAAAACAAACCTTCAATACCTCAGAAAAATATGAAACTAACTTTCCACATCCAGTACCGGACTCTATGGGGAGAAAGTCTAAGCGTTATACTGAACGACGACAGACTCAACATTATAGAGCTTTCTACACGCGACGGAATAGAATGGCGGGGCGAATGCTATTACACGAATCCGACTGAAGGACAACTCATCACTTACCGCTACTGCGTGGTACGCGACGGTAAAATCATACGGAAAGAACTGGGAATGATCCCCCACTCGTTTTACTCAGGAAACGCACAGCAGACTCATTACGCAGTCGACGACTGCTGGAGAGATCTGCCAGGCGACGCTTTCCGCTACAGCTCGGCTTTCAACAGCATGCAGCCAACCCCGTGCCGCCCCAACGTGCTTCCCGACAAGGTGGGCAACTGCATCACCTTCCGTGCGCTCTGCCCCGGACTGACTCCGAAAGAGCAGGCACTCGGGCTTATCGGAAGCTGCAGCGCCCTGGGCAACTGGGAGTATTGCCGTCCGCTGAGGATGACCGAAATCCAGCCGAACGTTTGGCAGATCACGCTCGATGCCTCAACCTTGCAGACACCCTTCGAATACAAGTTCGTGGCTGTCAGCATCAAGACAGGTGCAGTGGTTGAATGGGAGGCACGCCCCAACCGGATATTCCACACCCGCCCTCTGCAACGGGGCGAAACCTATATCGTGCCCGAAGCAGAAGTCTTTTTCGCTCTGCCGGCTCCACGCATCGCAGGATGTGCCATCCCGGTTTTCTCCCTCCGCTCGGAAGGAAGCTTCGGCGTGGGAGATTTCGGCGACCTCAAGACCCTGATTACATGGGCGGAAAGTACAGGACAGAAAGCCGTGCAGATTCTGCCTATCAATGACACGACGATGACCGGAACATGGCTCGACTCCTATCCGTACAAAAGCATTTCCATCTATGCTTTCCACCCGATGTATACCGACCTGCGCCAGCTCAGCCCGATTGAAGACCCCGAAACGGCCGAACGGATGGAAAAAGAGCGCAAGCTGCTGAACGCCCTTCCGCAGGTAGACTACGAGGCCGTAAACAAACTGAAGCGCGAATACCTGAGCATTGTGTACGGGCAGGAAAAAGACAAAGTATTGGCCTCCGCAGATTTCAAGGAGTTTTTCGAACAAAATAAAGAATGGCTGATGCCCTATGCCGCTTTCTGCCATCTGAGAGATACATACGGAACGGCCGACTTCACAGAATGGCCGGAACACGCTTCTTACAGCAAGGAGGATATCGCCAGACTGTGCGCCCCCGAAAACGAGGCCTATACGCAAATAGCGTTCCATTATTACATCCAGTACCAGCTTCACAGGCAACTGCTGGCTGCCGCCGTACACGCCCGGAAGAACGGAGTCATTCTGAAGGGGGACATTCCCATCGGCATAAGCCGCACAAGCGTAGAAGCATGGACGGAGCCGCACTATTTCAACATGAACGGACAGGCCGGAGCGCCGCCTGACGCTTTCTCCGTAAACGGACAGAACTGGGGCTTCCCCACTTACAACTGGGACGACATGGAAAAAGACAACTATCTGTGGTGGAGAAAACGCTTCTCTAAAATGGCGGAATATTTCACCGCTTACCGCATCGACCATATCCTCGGCTTCTTCCGTATCTGGGAAATACCTGTCCACTCGGTGCATGGGCTCCTGGGACAGTTCTCGCCTGCCCTTCCCATGAGTGCGGACGAAATAAGAAGTTTCGGACTGAATTTTGACAAGGAATTCATGACGAAACCTTTCATCAATGACTACATACTGAACACGGTGTTCGGCGAACAGAGCGACATGGTGCGCAATACATTCGTACAGCATCTTCATCATGACATCTACACCATGCGCCCGAAGTTCGACACACAACGGAAAGTGGAGGCCTACTTCAAGGACAAAACCGATGAGGAAAGCATCGCGCTCAAAGAAAAGCTCTATTCGCTTATCAGTGATGTGCTGTTCGTGCCCGACCGGAAAAATGCAGAGATGTATCACCCCAGAATAGCCGTACAGAATAATTTTGTCTACAGGCAACTGGACGGACAGGCGCAAGACGCATTCAACCATTTGTATAATCACTACTTCTACCAGCGCCACAATGAATTCTGGTATAATGAAGCGATGAAGAAACTCCCGATCCTCACCCAATCGACGCCGATGCTGACCTGCGGAGAAGACCTGGGAATGGTGCCCGACTGTGTGCCATGGGTCATGAAACAGCTTCAGATTCTCTCACTGGAGATTCAGCGGATGCCCAAGAATCCGCAGCACGAATTCGGACATGTGTATGAATATCCGTACTGCTCCGTATGCACCATAGGCACGCACGACATGTCGACGTTGAGAGGATGGTGGGAAGAATCGCCTGAAGTGACAGAACGTTTCTATCACCACGAAATGCGCCGCTGGGGAGAAGTTCCGGAACATGCTCCGGGCTGGCTATGCAAGGACATTGTGTATGAACACCTGTACAGTCCTTCCATGCTGTGCATTCTCACCTGGCAAGACTGGACAAGCATCAGCGAGGAACTGCGGAATCCGGATGTCCAGGCAGAACGCATCAATGTTCCGGCAAACCCGCATCATTACTGGAGGTGGCGGATGCACATCACGCTGGAAGACCTGATGGAACAGAAGCTCTTCAATGAAGAAATCAAGGAAATGATTCTTGAAAGCCACCGAGGATAAAGAACGATGCCCCAAAAGCCATCCACAGAACAGGCTTTTGGGGCATTCTTTTATGCTTCAAATAATACAACCGATACGGAACATTACTCCCTGAAGACATGTTTGAAAATACAAGATCGGTTTTTAACGTGTCGGCCGGCATTCCATCCAGCGTACGGTCATCCACATGCCACTCCACTTTCACAGGAAAGCCATACTGCCCGACAACAGGTGCGGTGTAGCTTGATGTCTGCTTTTGCCTGAACAAGCGCACAGGCAAAAGCAGAAACACATCCACATCTATTTCATCTCATTCAAGCCTCCGCATGATCCGACTCCCGGATAATCCCGACACAGCAGGCTCCGACAATCAGCAGCACACCGGCAAGAACCAGCATATTCACTTCCGGAGCAATAGCCCCTTCGTCAGCAAACATGCCCAGCACCCAGCCGCCGGCTATGGCCGCCACAATCTGAGGCACACAGATAGTACCGTTAAACAATCCGAGATAGGTACCCATGTGACCTCCTGTCAGCGCATTGGTCAGAATGGTAAAAGGCAGAGCCAACATGGCAGCCCATGCACAGCCTATCAGCAGAAAAGAGAAAAACAGCGCATACTGGTTGTGCATAAAGAAAACAGAAATAAAGCCGATGCCGCCCAACACCAGACTCAACGAATAGGCAAACTTTCTGTTTGCGATGGAAGGAATCACGGCCGCCCAAATCACCGAACCGACAGCTTGCACCGCAAACAGGATGCCGACCCAATCGCCTGCGGTCTGATACTGCACCGACTGCGTGTCAAGAACCAGATGAGTCACCCCGTCCTTGATCTGCTCCACTACCGGAGTGTCAAAGACATTTGCAGCAACCGTTCCGTTGGTATAAGTCCACATAAACATAAAAGCCGACCAGCAGAAGAACTGCACCAGCCCTACCGTCCAGAATGCTTTGGGCGCATGGGCCAGCAGTTTGAACACATTCGTCTTTTCCGCCTTCTCCTCCTCCTTGATGCCGTGATAGGCTGCATACAGTTCGGGAGGATATTCCTTTACTTTCACGGTTGTATAGATAACGCAAAGAATAAGGATTACGGCACCGATATAAAACGAAAAGATAACCGAATCAGGAATTATGCCTTTCGGAGCTACATTGCTGATTCCTATGGCCGCAAAGATAAACGGGAAGAGGTATCCGGCCAGACTTCCGGCATTGCATAAAAAGCTCTGGATGGAATAGGCCAATCCTTTCTGCTTCTCGTTCACCATATCTCCAACCATCATCTTGAAAGGCTGCATCGCAATGTTGATGGAGGTGTCGAGAAACATCAGAGAAAACAGGCCGAAAACCATGGCCGCGGAAACCGACATGCCGAAGCTTCCGGCATTAGGCAGCAGACACATCACCAGAACGGCTATCAGCGCCCCTACAAAAAGATAAGGAATGCGCCGCCCGAAACGGCACCACGTCCGGTCGCTCAATGCTCCGATAATAGGCTGAACCACGATGCCCGCAAGCGGCGGAAGAATCCAAAAATAACTCAGACTGTGGGGATCTGCACCCAACGTTGAAAAAATACGGCTAATGTTCGCACTCTGCAAGGCGTAAGCAATCTGCACACCGAAAAATCCGAAGCTGATGTTCCACAGCTTCCAGAAACTTAAATCAGGAATTTTCATCGTCTTTTATTTGATTATCTTAGTGTCAACCCTTACAGATTCATAACCTCCTGCTCAAAGCGGTCTTTGTCGCCTGCAGCCTTGTTACGGATCTTGCTGCGATAATTGTATACAGTAGCCAACGAATAGCCCAAGAAGTGTGCAATCCGGGCAGTATCAGTCACGCCCAGACGAATCAGGGCGAAAATACGAAGTTCCGTATTCAATATTTCGCCCGACTTCGGATAAATGCGCCCTTCCTCAACAAGCAGGCCGTTGAAATCCTCTATAAAGTCAGGGAAAAGATCAAGGAACGAACGGTCAAATTCGTTATAGAAACGCTTCCTTTCATCTTTCAAGAACTGTTCCGAACGTATTGCCTTGAACAGTTCTTCCAGCCTGGATGCCATGGCAAGCTTTTCAAGCGAACGGCGGTACTGAGCCATCTTGTCAAGATACTCGACACACCGGTCAAGATAACGCGCAATATACACTTCCTTTATCTTTCCTGTCTGCACCAGTTCTTCATTCACTTCATGCAGCTCATCGTTTGCGTTCGAAAGATGCCGCCTCATCGTCGACAGTTTTTTCATGCCATAATAAAGATACACCGCCAGCACTACAAGAAGACAAGCCAGCGAAGTAATGCACCAGAACAGAATCCGGCTCATTCGCCGTTCCTGCCCTTCTTTCTCCACATATGCCTTATCTATAATCGGATAGACCTCCGTTACTTCCATAAAACGCAGCCGGGCATTACAGTCAACGGCATCTTCCATCGAGCATTTCAGATAGCGATAAGCCCTCTCCAGATCGCCCGCTTCATAAATCAGCCGCGCCAGCTTAGGCAAAGCGGCATACTCACGCACGCCCATCTTCAAGTCAACGGCAGCCGTACGAACCAAGCAGTCGATAACTTTGTCGCGGTTGCCCAATTGCTCCCAAGCCAACGATTCCGTAAAAAACAGATAAGCCCGGTATTTATCGTCCGGACAATAGTTTTCCAAGCTGTCAAGCACTTTCAACGCCTTTCCAGGCTCATCCTTCCTCAACATCACTTCAACCTCCATCAGCCTGCGTTCGGGGCTCACGGGCAGGACGGAAATCGCAGAATCCCGATAGATATCAGCCCGCTCAAAGTATTTCTGCTTTTCGTCGGAGTTCACCGTATAGTCTGCCAGCCATCCGTAACAAGCCCGGTATGTGCTGTAAAAGTAAATCAGCTGTCTGGCATCAAAGGTTCTGGAATCCACCCGCTGCAAAGCTTCCAAGGCTTCGATGTACATACCCATCACTCCCATCACTTCCGCACGGTTCACCAGAATCTCATTTTTCAGCGAGGGATGGTCGGCAGGCTTTATAAAGCTGAGTTTCTTCTGTATGTATTGGAGAGCAGAGTCTGCCTGGTAATGCAGATAGATCTCAAAAAGAGAATTGCACAGTTCATAACGTTCCATGTCATCTTCGGCACGCGTCAGACGCAATTTCAGCACACGGATAGAATCCTCTCTTCGTTCCTGACAGAAGGTCTTCCCCGCCATTACCTCATCAAGTCTGTTCAATGCTCCATGCGTTGGCGCATCGGCCTGCATTCTGGAAATTCCGCCGCACAAAAGCAATAATAAAATTAATACATTCACCCGTTTCATCGAATAATCAAGGATTTTAAGGTATCTATCACACTCTTCTGTCATGCGGTTCGGAAACGGTCGCTGAAAACAATGCTGACATTTTCAGGACGAACAGACCGGCATCGCATAAAAGAACTGAATTCCGGCTCTAAAGATAGAAAACTTTTTTCATTACTTGTTCATGGCACAATAAAAATACCCCTATTTCCCGGGGTATAAAGTTATAAATCATTTATATTTACAGCCTGTCAGAAAAGCGTCAAAACACTGATTAACAATAATATATCATTTAATCTCATTTATATTTTCATCATTATTCCGACAGATGTCTTATGTAAGATATAATTTTGCTTTCAGAAATTGTTTTTTACGCTAATACCAGAAAGAACTATGAACCTTAAAAGAACTTTTACTTTTGTTGCGCTCTGCGGATACATCTTCTTTGCAAACGCGCAAAAACTGACATCACCCGACGGAAGCCTGGTCATGAACTTCAGTCTTAACGAAAAGGGATGCCCGACTTACGACCTTACTTTTAAAGATAAAACGGTTATCAAGCCAAGCACGCTCGGACTGGAGCTGAAAAAGGAAGACGCGAACAAAAAAACCGACTTTGAGTGGACAGAAAGAAAAGACAAGGATCAGCTTGACAAAAAGGCCAATCTGATGAACGGATTCAAAATTCGGAATACCCGCATTTCCAGCACTGATGAAACGTGGCGTCCGGTATGGGGAGAAGAAAGTGTTATACGCAACCATTACAACGAACTGGAAGTTACACTGGACCAGCCGGAAAACGACCGCTACATAATCATCCGCTTCCGCCTGTTCAACGACGGCCTAGGCTTCCGCTATGAATTTCCGCAGCAGAAAAATCTGAACTATTTCGTCATCAAGGAAGAACACTCGCAGTTTGCCATGGCTGGCGACCATACTGCTTTCTGGATTCCGGGCGACTATGACACTCAGGAATACGATTACACCACTTCCCGCCTGTCTGAAATCAGAGGAAAAATGAAAACAGCCGTCACTGAAAATTCTTCTCAATACGTTTTCTCTCCGACCGGCGTGCAGACGGCCTTAATGATGAAGACAGACGACGGACTTTATATAAACCTGCACGAAGCCGCATTGGTTGACTACGCTTGCATGAGCCTCAACCTGGATGACAAGAACATGATCTTCGAATCATGGCTTACTCCTGACGCAAAAGGCGACAAAGGATATATGCAGACACCATGCAACTCACCGTGGCGCACAATAATCGTCAGCGACGACGCACGCGACATTTTGGCTTCACGCATCACACTGAACTTGAACGAGCCGTGCAAAATAGAAGACACATCGTGGATTCATCCGGTAAAGTATGTAGGCATATGGTGGGACATGATCACCGGAAAAGGTTCGTGGGCCTATACGGATGACGTATACAGCGTGAAACTGGGGCAGACCGACTATTCGCAGGCCAAGCCGAACGGAAAGCATTCGGCCAACACGGCTAACGTAAAACGCTACATCGATTTTGCCGCCAAACATGGATTTGATGCCGTGCTGGTTGAAGGATGGAACCAAGGCTGGGAAGACTGGTTCGGAAAGAGCAAAGATTATGTGTTCGACTTCGTAACACCTTACCCTGACTTTGACGTACAAGAAATCCACCGCTATGCGGCAGGCAAGGGCATCGAGATGATGATGCACCATGAAACTTCTTCTTCCGTACGCAATTACGAACGCCACATGGACAAAGCATATCAGTTTATGGCAGACAATGGATACAGCTCTGTAAAGAGCGGCTATGTGGGCGACATCATCCCGCGAGGAGAACACCACTACGGACAATGGATGGTAAACCATTACATGTATGCCGTAAAGAAGGCAGCCGACCACAAGATTATGGTAAATGCACACGAAGCTGTACGTCCTACCGGACTATGCCGCACGTATCCCAACCTCATCGGCAATGAATCGGCAAGGGGAACTGAATACGAGTCGTTCGGAGGAAACAATGTGAACCATACCACCATCCTTCCGTTCACCCGGCTGATCGGAGGCCCGATGGACTATACACCGGGAATTTTCGAAACAGACTGCAGCAAAATGAATCCGACCAACCATTCACGCGTACGCTCCACACTGGCACGCCAGCTTGCACTGTACGTGACAATGTACAGTCCGCTACAGATGGCAGCCGATATTCCGGAGAATTACGAACGCTTCATGGATGCCTTCCAGTTCATCAAGGATGTGGCCGTTGACTGGCAGGAAACGAAATACCTGGAAGCTGAACCGGGTGAATACATCACCATCGCACGGCACGCGAAAAATTCAGGCGACTGGTTCGTTGGATGCTCAGCAGGCTATAACGGACATACGTCCAAACTGTCCTTCGACTTCCTTGATCCGGACAAGAAATATGAAGCAACCATCTATGCTGATGCAAAAGATGCAAGCTGGGACAAAAATCCCCAAGCCTACACCATCACAAAGAAGAAAGTGACCAGCAAGACCAAGCTGACACTGAAAGCTGCGGTTGGAGGCGGATATGCCATCTCTATCAAAGAAATCAAATAAAAACAGATACAAT
Organism: Bacteroides sp. ET225; assembly: GCF_024733745.1. NCBI lineage: Bacteria > Pseudomonadati > Bacteroidota > Bacteroidia > Bacteroidales > Bacteroidaceae > Bacteroides > Bacteroides sp. ET225. The sequence goes on from NZ_JANRHN010000004.1 coordinate 170,586, forward strand.
TACTGATTTAGGGTAAAGATTGATTCTCAGGAAATGCCATTACTTCCGGTCAGAAGGCGGATGCATCGCTTCTGGCTGGAAGTAGAATCCTTTTTCACCGGCAGCACGAAAATTTTCAATAGGCTGAACATTTTTTCTCTTCAGGAGGTATAAAACATTAACTCTAACTTAATTTAATAACATGAAAACAAAAGCAATCAAACAATCAGGCAGATTCTTCCTGCTATGGCTTGCAGGAATGCTGCTGACAGTGCAGGCTTTTGCACAAGAGATTACCGTAAACGGTAATGTGAAAGACAATCTTGGCGAAACCGTCATCGGAGCCAGCGTAGTGATAAAAGGCACTACCAACGGCACAATCACCGACTTCGACGGAAACTTCTCTCTCAAAGCAAAGAAAGGCGACATCATTGTAATCTCGTTCATCGGCTACAAGACACAGGAACTTCCTGCTGCTGCCAATATGAGCGTGGTTCTGCAAGATGACAGCCAGCTGCTGGATGACGTAGTGGTTATCGGTTACGGTTCTGTTAAAAAGAGTGACCTGAGCGGTTCCGTCGTGGCCATCAAAGCAGAAGAAATGAACCGCGGTGCGGTTACTTCTCCTCAGGAATTGCTTATGGGAAAAGTACCGGGCCTCTCCATTTCGCAACCAGACGGCCAGCCGGGCGGCGGTTCTACCATCCGTATCCGCCAAGGCTCTTCACTGAATGCCAGCAACGACCCGCTGATTGTAATCGATGGTATTCCTGTAGCCAATGATGCAGCCCCAGGAACTCCTTCGGCATTAGGTACCATCAACCCGAATGACATTGAAACCTTCACCGTGTTAAAAGATGCCTCCGCCACAGCTATCTACGGTTCGCGCGCATCCAACGGCGTCATCATCATTACAACCAAAAAAGGCACGCAAGACAAGCTGAAAGTGACTTACTCAAGCACTTACACCTTGCGTAATCCCTATAACAGAATGAACACGATGGATGCCGCCACATACCGTGAAGTAATGACCAACTTCTGGGGAACCGAATCATCAGTATATAACTTGCTGAATCAATATCCCGACCAAGCTACCGACTGGCAGGACGAAATATTTCAGAACGGTTTAGCTACCGACCAGAACATCAGCGTGTCGGGAAAAGCAGGATTCCTTCCTTTCCGCGTTTCTTTCGGATACAACAAAGAACGTGGTACGCTGAAAACCTCAGACTACGAACGTTACACCGGCTCCATCAGCTTGAGTCCGAAATTCTTTGATGAACATCTGAGCGTTGACATCAACGTAAAGGGAACTATAAACAACAACACCTTCGCCGACTCGGGTGCTGTGGGCGGAGCAGCTTATTTCGACCCTACCAAGCCGGTAAACAGCACAGACGGCTCATATAACGGCTGGTGGCAGTGGACAGGTACAACGCTGGCCGGACACAACCCGCTCTCTTTATTATACGACGTTAACAATGCAGGAACAACAAAACGCAGCCTTGGAAACATCCAGCTGGACTATAAGATTCATGGTCTGGAGGACCTGCGCGTCAACTTGAATCTGGGCTATGACGTGGCAATGACAGACGGCGACAATTATGACGTTCCTAATTCATACCGCACATCCACCAACACCAACTTCCCCAATTACGGCGGCGGTGCAACATGGCACAACTTGCGCCGCAACCAGCTTCTGGATTTTTATCTGAACTATCAAAAGCAGATTGATGCTATCAAGAGCCATGTAGACGTAACGGCCGGCTACTCTTACCAGCATTTCTATTTTGCCGATCTGAACACGAACCGCTCAAATGTCATGCCTGAACGGGATACTGCCGTAAGCGGATATGAATATAACGAAGAAGAACAGCGCTACTATTCAACCACCGACTATCGGAAACCTTACGAATATTATCTGATTTCATTCTTCGCGCGTTTGAACTACAACCTGATGGACCGCTATCTGCTGACAGCAACCGTACGCCGTGACGGTTCCTCACGTTTCAGCGAAGACAACCGCTGGGGTATCTTCCCGTCTGCTGCCGTTGCGTGGAGCATCATCAACGAACCGTTCATGGAAAAAACCCATAACTGGCTTTCAAACTTGAAGCTCCGTCTGGGCTACGGTAAAACAGGACAGCAGGAAATCAGCTCTTACTACGGTTATCTGGGAACGTATACGACCAATACAGATCCTCACTCTACTTACTTCGGCCACCAACTGATGAAGCCCGACGGCTACAATCCTAATCTGAAATGGGAAACGACTACCACTTACAACGTGGCCATTGACTACGGATTCTTGAACAATCGCATCAACGGTAGCATCGAGTTCTACAAAAAGGACACCAAAGATTTGCTGAACACCGTTGCCTCTGCCGCCGGAACCAATTTCAATACCGAGCTGACAGCCAACGTCGGTTCAATGGAAAACAAAGGTGTGGAATTCAACGTTAATGCCATGGCTATTCAAACCAAAGACTTCTCTTGGGAACTGAACTATAACATTACGTGGAATGACAGCAAGATAACACAGCTGACAGCTACTCCAAATCCGGATTATGGCATGGCTGTAGGTGACAGACAACGCAATCAGGTAGGCTATATTCCTAACGCCTTCTACGTTTACCAGCAGGTATATGACCAGAACGGCAATCCTATACAGAACGCTCTGGTAGACCGCAACAACGACGGAAGCATCACGGAAGACGACCGTTACATCAGCGACAAGAGTCCTGTAGCAAAAGTCTATATGGGACTTAGCTCTCAGTTCATTTACAAGAACTGGGACCTGGGATTCAACCTCCGTGCAAGCTTGGGCAATTATGTATACAACGGAACCTTTGCCGACAACGCGACACTGATGAACTACAGCGACCAGGGATTCTTGTCGAACTTGTATGCAGACTGTCTTAAAACCGGGTGGACAGCCATCTCCAGCAATGAGCAGAAACGTTCGGACTATTTCCTGGAAAACGCTTCCTACCTGAAGATGGACAACATCACGCTGGGATATTCATTCAACAACTTCACTCCAGCGAAACTGTCCGGACGCATCAGTGCTTCTGTACAAAATGTATTTACTATCACCAAGTATAGCGGACTCGACCCGGAATGCAGTGCCATCGACGGTTCATCATGGCCGCGTCCCCGTACCTTTACATTAGGACTGACCCTTAACTTCTAACAGAAAGGAAACAACTTATGAAAACAAAGAAACTATTATATACAGCCATTTTGGCATTAAGCTTTACAAGCTGTGTAAACGATCTTGATGTCGTTCCCCTCGACCCGACAATCAACACGGCAGACCGTGCCTATCAGGATGCAGAAGATTATGAAAATGCGTTGGCCAAGGTGTATGCAATCTGGGCAATGTCAGGACAAGACGGAGCCGGAACGAGCGACATCAGTTTGGGCGATGCAGGTAACACTACCTTGTTGCGCTCATGGTTCATCCTTCAGACCCATCCGACTGACGAACTGAAGAACGCAAACAATGATGCCTGGGTGCCCAACCTGAACTACATGAACTGGGGTACAGCCGAAATCGAACCGATCGAAGCCGTATACCAGCGGTGCATGTACATCGTAGCATTGGCAAACGACTTCCTGAAAAACCTGCCCAACGCACCGGAAGAAATCAACCAGGAAAGTCTGCGTGCTCAGGCACGTTTCTGCCGTGCCTTAGCCTACTACACGCTGATGGACACATTTGGCAATCCGCCTTATATAACGGAGAACAATTATTCAATCACTCCGTCTCAGATCGGACGCACAGAAATCTTCAATTTCATCGAAACCGAACTGAAAGCCATCATAGAAAGCGGCGCTTTGCCTCAACGTGCTACCGGCAACGATTACGGCCGCGCAGACCAAGGATCTGCATGGGCATTGCTTGCACGCATGTACCTGAACGCTGAAGTCTACACCGGAACCGCACGCTATGCAGACTGCATGAACGCTTGTCAGGAAGTCATCAATTTGGGCTATGGACTGGCAGATCAATATAGTGCCCTGTTCTGTGGAGACAACGGCGAAAACCCTGACGCAACACAAGAAATCATCTTCCCCATCATGCTCGACGGCGATGCCACACAAACTTATGCGAACCTGGTTTCGGCTTCACGCCCGAACACTGTCAGCGCTGCAGTTGAAGAGGTTGCCGGAGATACCAAATTCCAGTTCTGCCTCAATAACTGGGGAACGCGTGAAGGTTGGGCCGGATACCGCGGAACAAGTGATTTGATACGCACCTTCGAATATACGGACAACAACAATCCGAAAGCCAGCGAAATTCTGGACAAACGGGGAATCTTCCGGGACAGCAACTACGATGACGAAGAACTTTCTATACGCATAGGAAGCACCGTTACGGGAACGTTCCACACCAATGGATGGTGGGTGTACAAATGGACAAACCTTGACCACAACGGCCAGCCGCTGTACGATGCAAGCGTTGCTTCTACGGTTGCCTTCGTCAGCACAGACTTCCCTCTGCTCCGCTTGGGCGACGTCTATCTGATGTATGCCGAAGCTGCCGCACGCACCGGCCAGAAGCTTGAAACGGCTGTAAACTACGTGAACCAGCTGCGTGCCCGCGCTTACCAGGGACAAGGCAACTACACCATCACGGCAAGCTGGCTAACCGCAAATGCACAAGTAGGTTACGAAGGTCCGACAGTACAGTTCGGAAACATTCTGAATGAGCGCTGCCGAGAAATGTACTGGGAAGGACAACGCCGTACAGACCTTATCCGCTTCGGGCTTTTCACAGGCAACAGTTATCTGTGGGAATGGAAAAACGGAGCAGAAAACGGCTCCTCAACCAATGAACGCTATAACTTATATCCTATCCCGGTGTCAGATATACAAGCCAATGGCGGTCTGCAACAAAATTCCGGATATTAACCAACATATGCTAACAACAAAAGAACAATAACGTATGAAAATGACAAAATATATGGCAGCTCTCTGCCTGCCGCTCCTTGCCCTAACGGCATGCGAAACCGACAGAGAGATGGCGACATTTGATAGCGCCACAGCTACTCCCGCCACGCTCTCCATCAATGGAACAGCACAAGACCTCTACACACTTGATGCCAGCAACGCTTCCGTCAACGTGTTTACTATCGACTGGAGCAAACCGGACTTCGGCTTGCAGGTGCCCGTCACCAACGTTCTGCAAATGGATATCGACGGCAAGAATTTCTCCAAAGCACAGGTTCTGACCACCGAAACTGATGTCAAAATCACCTCTTATGCTGTCATCGCAAGCAATTTGAATGCAAACATCCAAACCTTGCTGAACGCATACGGCATGGAAACCCCTACTACACCCGAAGAAGCCGTAACCCTGAACTTCCGCCTTGCCAGTTTCATCACCGGCAGCGCATCCGACTCGCTTTTCTCCGAAGTGCTTAACGTGAGAGTATTACCGTATGAAGGAGAAGCGATTTATCCGTCGCTTGATGTAGTGGGCATAGACGGCAACTGGGACTTTGCAACGAGCCAGAAAATTTATTCGCTTGAGAGCAACGACACCTACAGCGGAATGGTTTATTTCAACAGTTTGCCCGATGGCGGCTGGAAACTGGCCGCAAGCAGTTGGGATAGCGACAAGAACTGGGGAGGCGATGTAGAAGCCGAGGCTTCCACGGCAACGCTGACCGCCGGCGGAAGTAACATCACGGCATACAGCCATAAGAGCTATAACGTCACATTCAACAGGTCAACGCTTGTACTGGAAATGTCGCAGGCACGCGATTACTGGGGAGTCATCGGAATCAACAACAAATGGGGAACAAGCGATGACATCGACTTGGCATTCGGACAAGAAACCGATGCGAGCGGACAGACACAATACTATCTGAGTGCCACGGTAGAAGTACAGGCATCAACTGACGGAAGTACTCACGACACGTTTAAAATCCGCCCCGACCATGACTGGGACGGTGAAATCAACGCTGATAATATAAGCTATGAAGGAGATGTGGCTAAAGACGGCTCCAGCAACAATTTCAAGCTGACCGAAGGAACCGGACAGTATGAAATCAAATGGTACTTCAACAAAGCGGAACAGAAAGTGACCGTCACAAAACAATAAGGCCGTTACCTAGAAACGGAGAATCACACAAGAGGCTGCCTCAGTTTTCATTCTGAGACAGCCTCTTGACGTATAAAGAAAAAACTTCTGGCGACTTTACTTTTCCGCAATGCCAGTTACGCGGGGCGATACAGTCCTGATTATCCAGTCACAATCTGAGCCAATCCACGTGAATCTGCGGTAAAAACCAAAAGGCAAATCACTTCTGCCCCAGCAGCACCTCGTTCACCGCACGCTTCAGCTCAGCCTTAGGCATGGCTCCCTGAGCCATCTGCGGAGTGCCTTCTTTCGGAATAAAAAGCAGGGTGGGGATGCTGCGGATGCCGAAAGCGGCCGACAGCTCCTGCTCCTTGTCCGTATTGATCTTATACACAACGATCTGTCCGGCATATTCAGCCGCCAGCTCTTCAAGAATCGGAGCAATCATCTTGCAGGGACCGCACCAGTCGGCATAGAAATCCACAATCGCCGGCTTGTCGCCTTCGTACGTCCACTTGTCCGGATTCTTTTCGTAATTATACACTTTCTCCAAAAATTCTGCCTTGTTCAGGTGAATCACCTGAGCGTTCTGAGTAGCTTCCATATTTTCAGTCCTTTCTAAATTATTACTCTTTTTCACCTCACTTCCGCATGCCGCATTGACAAGCAACACGCACAATGCAAGACTTAACAGTTTCTTCATTTCTTTCTTCAAGTTAGGTTCTACATCCTTTGTTCAGAAGCCAAAGATAAAGCATTATTTCTTCCCAAACAAATTTCCTTGGGAAATTGTTTATTTTTTACAATTTATAGAGGCACAATTCACCCGCCAGCACGGCACACTTGCCCGCATCCCCACGAAAACGTGATGCAACAGCCTATTATCACAACCTCTTCACTCCTGTGATACGTTCTCTTCGCTCCAGTGATTCGATCTCTTCACTTAAGTGATGCATTCGTATCACTCCAGTGAAGAGATAAAAACAATACGATATCGCCACAGACGCCCACAGAACGGCCGGAAAAGATATCCGGACCGATGCATCATACGCCATCAAATTTAAATTAATTAACCCTTTCATATTAAATAAATATAATATAGCCCACACAATTAATGAGCATATTAATTAAATTTGCAGCAGATAAAGAAACAAATATCAATCACATCTAATATGCTAACACAAATTATTAATGCCCGCATCCTTACCCCTCAGGGCTGGCTGAAAGACGGATCGGTACTCATCAGAGACAACAAGATTCTGGAAGTGACGAACTGTGACCTTCCCATCGTGGGAGCAACACTGATTGACGCAAAAGGAACATACATCGTTCCCGGCGGAGTTGAAATCCATGTACACGGCGGGGGCGGCCGCGACTTCATGGAGGGAAGCGAAGACGCGTTCCGCGCAGCTATCAAGGCGCACATGCAACACGGTACGACAAGCATTTTCCCAACTCTTTCTTCATCAACCATACCGATGATACGGGCAGCGGCGGCTACAACCGAAAAGCTGATGGCCGAACCCGACTCACCCGTACTGGGACTTCATCTGGAAGGGCATTACTTCAACATGAAAATGGCAGGAGGACAAATGCCGGAAAACATCAAGAATCCCGACCCCGAAGAATACATCCCTCTGCTTGAGGAAACGCACTGCATCAAACGCTGGGATGCAGCTCCCGAACTTCCGGGAGCCATGCAGTTCGGAAAATACATCACGTCAAAAGGCGTGCTGGCAGCAGTAGGACATACGCAGGCCGAATTCGAAGACATCTATACGGCATACGAAGCGGGATATACACACGCAACTCACTTCTATAACGCCATGCCGGGATTCCACAAACGCAGCGGATACAAGTACGAAGGCACGGTAGAAAGCATCTACCTGATGGACGACATGACCGTAGAGGTAGTGGCCGACGGAATCCACGTGCCGCCCACCATTCTCCGCCTTGTCTACAAGATAAAAGGAGTTGAAAAAACCGCGCTGATAACCGATGCGCTCGCCTGCGCTGCAAGCGACAGCAAAGAGGCGTTCGACCCGCGTGTCATCATCGAAGACGGGGTGTGCAAGCTGGCCGACCGTTCGGCACTTGCCGGAAGCATCGCCACAATGGACCGCCTGATCCGCACAATGGTGCAGAAGGCCGAAATCCCGCTGGAAGATGCAATCCGCATGGCTTCAGAAACTCCGGCGCGCATCATGGGAGTGGCTGACCGGAAGGGAACCCTCGAAAAAGGAAAGGATGCCGACATCCTGGCTCTCGACAACGACCTGAACATCCGTGCCGTATGGGCGATGGGCAAGATCGTGGAAGGAACCAACACGTTATTCTAAACCGATAAATACAAGAACATTATGCTGACACAAATCATAAACGGCCATATACTTACGCCGCAGGGCTGGCTGAAGGACGGCTCTGTACTCATCAACGACGGGAAAATACTGGAAGTGACCAACAGCGACCTTGCCGTAATCGGCGCAAAGGTCATCGATGCGAAGGGAATGTTCATCGTGCCCGGATTCGTATCAATGCACAGCCACGGAGGAGGAGGAAAAGACTTTACGGAAGCAACTCCCGAAGCGTTCGGAACCATCGTCAACGCACATCTGAAACATGGTGCCACATCCATCTTCCCCACCTTGTCGTCAACAAGCTTCGACGTGGTCCGCCAAGCTGTAGCAACTTGCGAGGAAATGATGCAGCGGCCCGAAAGCACAATTCTAGGACTGCACATCGAAGGCCCTTACCTGAACCGGAAAATGGCAGGCGCGCAATGGGGCGACTTCCTGAAAGATCCGGACCCGAACGAATACATCCCGCTGCTCGAGAGCACAGGCTGCATCAAACGCTGGGACATCAGCCCGGAACTTCCGGGAGCGCACGACTTCGCACGCTATACCTCCGGACACGGCATACTGACGGCCATCACTCACACCGAAGCAGAATATCCTGAAATCAAGGCTGCATTCGAAGCCGGATTCACTCATGCCGCCCACTTCTACAATGCCATGCCGGGATTCCACAAACGCCGCGAATACAAATACGAAGGTACGGTTGAAAGTGTCTACCTGATGGACGGAATGACCGTAGAAGTGATTGCCGACGGAGTGCATCTGCCTGCCACAATCCTGAAGCTCGTCTACAAGCTGAAAGGCGTGGAGAAGACATGCCTGGTAACAGACGCGCTGAAATATGCCGCTTACGAAGGTGAACCGATCGACGATCCCCGCTACGTAATTGAAGACGGTGTTTGCAAGCTGGCCGATCACCAGTCGCTGGCAGGAAGCATCGCCACGATGGACCGCCTCGTGCAGACAATGGTAAAGAAAGCTGGCATCCCACTGGCTGACGCTATCCGCATGGCATCCGAAACTCCGTCGCAGATTATCGGTGTGTCCGACCGTAAAGGAACGCTCCAGAAGGGCAAGGATGCCGATATCGTCATCCTCGACAAGGACGTGAACGTGCGGTGCGTATTCTCATACGGAAATGTCGTAGAAGGAACGAATACAATGATTCATTGAACGGTCTGAATGCCGGATAAATCTACAAAGGCACGGAAATGGCAGAAGTCATCTTTCGTGCCTTTCTTTTTTTAAAGGAATCTCCATATCTTTAGCTGCATAAATGTCCGGCACTGATCAGCACCTGACTAAGCGATTCTGAAATGGAACGAAAAACACTTCTTTATCTGGCAATAGCCTGGATGATTGCCTACTTCCTTACAAGTTACAGACCGTTTCCATGTACAGAAGCTTGCTTATGAAGCCGTTCAGAACATGAGGGTTAAAGCCCGCTGAGAAGCACTTGATGAAGAATCGATACAGCTGGCACATGCAAAGGCATGCGGAAAGGCATATCATGCTCCGGTATTTGAGAACGGAGATTCAAGGAAACAGTTGCTGGCCAGAAGCATATACCTTCTGTATAAGAAAGAATCATTATGGACCGAATCACAGCGTATACGTGTCGGTATCCTGTTCAGGGAGTATCCGGATATAAAGAAAGCGTACTGTCTTTCCATGAGGCTAGGATTGATTTATCATCAGTGCAGACATAAGGATGCAGCCCTGACAAGGCTTGCCAGATGGTATGACGAAGTGGAAAAAATCTAATAAGGATGTAGGCTGAGGAATCCCTCAGGCTTTTACGTTGGTCCCGGG